>NZ_JBNHGE010000044.1:0-22503 GCF_059090935.1 Arthrobacter sp. Y3223166
GGGACTGGGTCCAGGCCTCGTGTTTGCGCACCGCCTGGAGGTAGTCGAGGGTCGACCAGTCGTCCAGGGCCGCGGGGTCGGTGCCGGCGAGCAGGCCGGCCAGTTCCGCCGGTCCCAGCTCCCGCCAGTCGTCCGCCCACCCCCGCGGGACCGGTGCCGGTTCGGCGGCACCATTGTCGGGCGCGGCACCATTGTCGGGCGCGGCACCATTGTCGGACGCGGCAGGGGTGCCGGAGGATTCCTCCGGCTCTTGTGCCTCGTCCAACGGTTCCGGTGACATGCTTCAACGCTACGCAGCCCACGCCGCGGGTAGAACGGGTCTTCGAGGAAAGTGCATAACCTGCCCCCGACAGCTGCCTGTGGAGGACAACTCAGCGGGCGGACGGCTGAACGGGGAACCCTCCTTCCCTGTGTAGGACAACTGAGCAGGCGGACGGCTGAACGGGGGGACCGTCCTTCCCTGTGTAGGACAACTCAGCCGGCGGACGGGCTGAACGGGGGACCGTCCTGCCCTGTGTAGGACAACTGAGTAGGTGGACGGCTGAACGCGGAGCCGTCCACTGCCTATGAAGGACGGGGCGCCCCTGACGTGGACAGCTCAGGATAGGGGCGGCGCAGCGAAATTTCTCCGTGCAGTCACGCCGCCGAAAAAGCGACCCTGCCAACAGCGGGAGCCCGCCCCTCAACAGCGGGAGCCCGTCCCTAAACAGCAGGAGCCCGTCCCCAAAGGGACGGGCTCCTCGTGGCCTCGGGCTACTATGGCTTTCGCGGCTCGCGGAGCGGCTCCGGCACTCCTGCCGGCCGCAGGTCCTAAAGGTTGCCGGTGGCGATGCGCAGCATGCGGCGCAGCGGTTCGGCCGCGCCCCACAGGAGCTGGTCGCCCACGGTGAAGGCGCTGATGTACTCGGGACCCATTTCCAGCTTGCGGATACGGCCTACCGGGATCTCGAGCGTGCCGCTGGCCGCCACCGGGGTCAGGTGCTCCATGGTGGCTTCCTTGGTGTTGGGAACCACGCGAGACCACTCGTTGTCGGCGTCGATGATCCGCTCGATTTCGGCCACCGGCAGGTCCTCGGTGAGCTTCAACGTCAGCGCCTGCGAGTGCGAGCGCATGGCACCGATGCGGACGCACAGCCCGTCGAACGGGATCCGCTTGTCGTCGCTCAAGCCCAGAATCTTGTTGGTCTCGGCGGGGGCTTTCCATTCTTCCTTGGACTGTCCGTTGCCCAGGTCCTTGTCGATCCACGGGATCACGGAACCGGCCAGCGGCACGCCGAACTGGGAGGCATCCAGTTCGGGGCTGCGCTGCTGGGCCAAAATCTTGCGGTCAATTTCCAGAATGGCGGAGGAGGGCTGCGCCAGTTCGTCGGCCACCGCGGCGTTCAGCGTACCGAACTGGTTCAGCAGTTCGCGCATGTGCCGGGCCCCGCCGCCGGAGGCCGCCTGGTAGGTCATGGACGTTCCCCACTCGACGAGGCCGTTCTTGAAAAGGCCGCCCAGGCCCATGAGCATGCAGGAGACGGTGCAGTTGCCGCCGATAAATTCCTTCACGCCCCGCGCCAGGCCGGCGTCGATCACGTCGCGGTTGACCGGGTCCAGCACGATGATGGAGCTGTCCTGCATCCGCAGGGTGGACGCCGCGTCTATCCACAGGCCGTCCCAGCCGGCGTCGCGCAGCTTCGGGTACACCTCGGCGGTGTAGTCGCCGCCCTGCGCCGTCAGGATGATCGGCAGCTTTGCCAGCGTCTCGATGTCGTACGCGTCCTGCAGCTTGCCCGCACCCGCAGCGAAGGACGGGGCGTCGCCGCCGGCGTTCGACGTGGAGAAAAACACGGGGTTGATGAGGTCGAAGTCGCCTTCATCCTGCATGCGCTGCATGAGGACGGAGCCGACCATGCCGCGCCAACCGATCAGGCCGACGGACTGGGCAGATGAAGTGGCTGCAGGGGAAGTCATGCATTCCATTTTACGGACCGGGTCAATTTAAGCGCTGTGAGTTACACGAGGTAGGCGCTGCGGGTTACACAAAGTAGGCGCGGCGGCTTACACAAGGTGGCGCTGTGAGTTGCCCAGAGTGGGTGGAGCGCAAGCGTCACAATGACGACGGCGGTGCCGGGAGCCGGCGATTCCCGGCCCGGCCTGTCCGCTCCGGCCGGGCCTACACGTAGGGCCTTAGGCGCTCCTACTCCGGGCCGCGGACCCAGAGTGAGATGCGGTAGCGGGTGCCGTTGGCCGCGGTGTACCAGTCCTCGGTGGGGCTGACGCCCTCGAACTTCCATTCCGGGCCGAGCTGCGGGGCGTACGTGTCCCCGTCCGTCTCCAGGTCGATGACCGTCACCGAGGCCGCGTTGGCGTGCTGCCTGGCGAGGTTGAAGATCTCGCCGCCGCCCAGGATCCAGATTTGGTCGCTGCCCGGGCTGGCCGCCGCCTCCGCCAGCGCGTCTTCGATGGTTTCGACAACGACGGCGCCCGCCGCGGTCAGCTGCCCGCGCAGTTCGGGCCGCCGGCTGACCACAATGTTGGTGCGCCCCGGCAGCGGCCGGTACTTGTCGGGAAAGGACTCCCAGGTCTTGCGTCCCATGATCACCGGATGGTTCAGCGTGGTCCGCTTGAAGTGTGCAAGGTCCTCGGGCAGGTGCCAGGGCATGCCGCCGTCGCGGCCGATGACGCCGTTGCTGGTCTGAGCCCAGATCATGCCGACCACCGGAGCGGAGAGCGACCCGGACCGTCCGGCCCCGAGCACGGCTTCGGCGACGCTGTCCGGGTAGGGGCGCGTGGCTGCGTGGTCGGCACTCATATGGCCACCGGTGCCTTAATGGCCGGGTGGTGCTGGTAGCCGGCCACCTCGAAGTCCTCCAGCGAGTAGTCGAAAATGCTCTCCGGCTTCCGCAGGATGTTGAGCGTGGGGTAGGGGTACGGGGCGCGCGACAGCTGCTCGCGGACCTGGTCCACGTGGTCGTCATAGATGTGCACGTCGCCGCCGGTCCACACGAAGTCGCCCGGCTCCAGGCCCACCTGCTGGGCCAGCATCAGGGTGAGCAGAGCATAGGAGGCGATGTTGAAGGGCACGCCCAGGAACATGTCGGCGCTGCGCTGATACAGCTGGCAGGACAGCCGGCCGTCCGCCACGTAGAACTGGAAGAACGCGTGGCACGGCGGCAAGGCCATGTTCTTGATCTCGGCCACGTTCCACGCGGACACGATGTGCCGGCGCGAATCCGGATTGTTCTTCAGGTCCTCGACCAGCTGGGCGATCTGGTCGATGTGTCCGCCGTCGGGCGTCGGCCAGGACCGCCACTGCACTCCGTAGACCGGGCCGAGCTCGCCGTCGGCGTCCGCCCATTCGTTCCAGATCTTGACCCCGCGCTCCTGCAGCCATTTCACGTTCGAGTCGCCGCGCAGGAACCACAGCAGCTCCAGCGCCACGGACTTAAAGTGCACGCGCTTGGTGGTGATCAGCGGGAACCCCTGGGCCAGGTCGTAACGGAGCTGGCGGCCGAAGACGCTGCGGGTGCCGGTGCCGGTGCGGTCGGATTTGGCCGTGCCGTTGGCCATGACGTCGCGCAGCAGGTCCTCGTACGGGGTGGGAATCGCGTTCACAGCGTCCAGTGTAGTTGAGGGGTGCTGCGGCGGCTGCCGAGGGACGGCAGGCTCACGGTGCGTCCGGTGCGAACCCGCGCGGGCGCCGCAACTGGCCGCGCACCAGGTTCAGGACCGTCTCATCGTCCAGTCCCGCGTCCCGGGCGGCGCGCACCAAATGTACGACGGCGAGGCCCACCTCGGCGGAACCGGCTGCGGTTTGGTGCGTGGCGGCTGCCGTGTCAGCCACGGTAGTGCCATGGCGCCGGCGGCTGACGAGCAGGCCCGCGGCCTCAAGCTCCTTGTACGCACGGGCCACGGTGCCGGCGGCCACACCCAGATCTGCGGCCAGGCTGCGCACCGGGGGCAGGCGTTGTCCGGCGGCCAACGTGCCGACGGCGATGAGCGAGGCGACCTGGCTGCGGATCTGTTCGTACGGGGGAGTCGGTGCCGCCAGATCCACCCGGATCTGGGTGCTCACGGTGTTCGGTCCTGGCGAACAGCGGGCTCGTCGCGGTCCCGGCCGGGGTCGCGCGGCCCGCCGACGGCGTTGCCGGAGTGTTGCGTGACGGCGTGGCCGACATAGCTGGCCATCGAACGGCGCGGCCGCGATGCTCCCGGTAGAAGCGCCAGCACGATGGCGGCCAGGTAGAGCACGGCCGTGGTGATGCGGAGCGCTGTATGCAGGCCGGGGGAAAGCTGGTGGAGGTAGGACGAGATGCCGCCGTCCAGGAACCAGCCCCAAGCCGCCGGATGTGCGTTGAGCAGTTGGGCGGTCAGGGCGAACAGCCCGGCGGCGGTCATCCGCGCAACGCGGAAGCCGGAAACGCAGCGGAGCAAGTTGTCCGCCTCCGGAGTTGCCTCGAACAGAGGGGGACGGCGGTGCACCAACAGGACGGCCGCTGCCCCGAGCAAGAGCAGGGCAAGACCGGCCACGGCGAAGGCTGCCAGCAGGTCGGGCTGTCGGCCCGGGGCGGCGGCATTGAAGCCGACGGCGACGGCCAGCAGCACCGCGCCGGCGGCAACGGCGGCAAGGAGCGGGCGCGGAACCAGTTGGACTGAAGCTGCGCCGGGCGGTGTCCAGCCGACGGGCCGCGGGGCTGTCGGGGCAGGGGACGGCTGAGTACGGGGACGTGTATGGCCTCGCCAGATATGGACCTCTCCGGCGGCGATTGCGGCGAGGAAGATGGACGTTGGCAGGGCAAAGACCACGGGCATCAACGGAAGTGCGAAGGCCGGGCCGTCAGCCGTTCCACCGTCTACCGGCGTAGGCACCGGCACGGCAAAGTAGATCATGCTGGCGAAGGCAGACAAAGTGATCAAGGCGAGCACTGTAACGATGAGACCGGCGGTACGCGCCGACGTCGTAATTTCCAAGCCCGCGGCATAGGTGCCGCGGTAGATGACCGGACGGCCCGGAGTGCCGTCGGGGGCCAGCAGGGGAGGGCGCCACAGGGCCATGGCGATCATCAGCGTGACCGTGAGCCAGCCTGCCAGTTGCTGGGCGGGTTCCCAGCCGGTGGTCGGTGCCGGTCCGTCGAGGATGAGGGCCGGCACCTGGTGATTGGCGAAGCTGACTGCCATGGTGCCGAGCGTGGCGAAGAGCAAGGTGGCCGTGCGGAACAATCGATTGATGAGGATGCGCCGCAAGATGTCGTTGTCCTCGCGGTTGAGCGAGTCCACGGAGCGTCTGCGCACGATGACCGCCGTCGCCGCGGCGACGCCGGCCGCGAGCGTCAGGATGCCGATCAGCAGGATCGGGGCAAAGTAGCTGCCGGGCTGGCGGCCGTTGTGCCCGCCGGAGACCTCAACACCGGCGAAGGATTGGGAACCGCTGAATCCGTCGATTTCCGGCAACTCCCGGACGACGATCGCCGCGATCACGGCCAGCACGGCCGCCGAAATCATGACTGAGAGCAGCGCCGAGGGGATGTAGTCGCGGATGCGCCGGATAGCGATGTCGGCTCGGCGGACCCTGCCGCGGGGCTTGGGCCAGGTGTATTGGCCGATGATGTAGATTCCGGCCAGGCTGACCAGCGGCACCAGGACGGTCAGCAGGTCAGCCAGCCAGGAAGGCGCCGGTGTATGTCCGGCGTAGTAGGCGGCCGGAATATCGCCGACCTTCGAGGCCGCAGACAGCCCGCTGGCGAAGAACGCGATGAGGGCCGTCCAGAACGCATGCATCCGGGCGGCGTCCAGTCCGGCCCCGTCCGATGGATCGGTGTCCACGCCGGAGCCCGCCTCCGCGAGGATGGCTGCACTGGCGCCGGCCCTGCCAGCGATGATCCGCAGCACGCCGTAGATGATGACGGCGCCGAACAGCAGGCCGGTGATGGTGCTGGTCAGTAAGTCCACGATCCCCCTCGTGCTGTATCAATGGATCAAGTATTTGATACAAAGCGGCAAGGGGTCAAGGGTGGGGGGTGCCGGGCGGCGGCACGAGCACTCGTCAGGTGCCGCTAGTCGTCGTAGGCGTCGAGTATTTCGAGCGCGACGATCCGCCCGCCCCGGTGCTTGGCGATGTGGCAGACCAGCACGGCTCCCGGCCGCAGGTAGGGATCGTCCGTGGGCAGCTGCGCGGCGAGTTCGGGATCCATCCGGTCCGCCAGCACCTGGAACAGGTTCGGCAGCACCGGCCGGTGGCTGCAGACGGCGGTGGGCTTACCCTTGTCGAGCATCTGGATGAGGGCGGCCCGGGCCTTCTTCGGGTTGCGCTCGTTGTTGTGTTCGGTGATGGCCTCGACGGTCCGCAGCTTGGTCTGGGTGTGCAGCACGTACGGGGTGACGGTCTGAACGCAGCGCAGCCAGGGGCTCGAGACGATCCGTTTGGGCTTCCACACGGACAGCATCCGGCACACGGCCAGCGCCTGCCGCCGCCCGGTGGCGACCAGCGGGCGCTCGCCCTCGGCCTGCGACCAGGCGGACCGCGGTTTGGCCTTGGCGTGGCGGACGACGACGAACGGATAGGTATCGAGTTCGTCCCGCCGATGCGCGGCCTCCAACGCGTCCAGCGGTTCCACGTCGGAACGGTTGGTCAAGAGTTCACGGGCCCGGGCGGGCGGACACCACAGCACGCGGTCCACCTCGTCGCCGTCGGGCACGGGGTCCTGTTTCTCCAGCTTGGCGGCCCAGTACACCACCTGCTTGAGTCCGGCGCTGACCCGGTAGCGGATGGTGGGCAGCGGGATGCCCAGGCGCACCTGGACGCCGATTTCCTCGTGGACCTCGCGGACCGCGCACTCGGGCGTGGTTTCGCCCCTGTCCAGCTTGCCCTTGGGCCAGGACCAGTCGTCGTAGCGCGGCCGGTGGATCAGCAGCACTTCCAGCCGGCCCTGGCGGACGCGCCAGCACAAAGCCCCGGCGGCGGTGATCCTGGCGCCCGGGGGAGCGCCGGCGTCGCTGGTCTTGCTCTGCGTCATCAGCGGCGGGTGGCGGTGCGCTGGCGGGAGCGGGAGGCGAGCAGCCAGGACTGGATATCCGAGAGCGGGTTGCCGTCGTCGTCCTTGTGGTGCCTGGTCCACGCGCCGTCGCTGTCCAAATGCCAGCTGGCGGTTCCGGGGTCCATGTAGCGGTCCATCAGGGACAGCAGGTCGTTGATGTCCTCGCGGGAGTTCAGTTGCACCAGCGCCTCCACGCGGCGGTCGAGGTTGCGGTGCATCATGTCGGCGGAACCGATGTAGACCACCGGTTCGCCGCCGTTGGCAAAGCCGAACACGCGCGAATGCTCCAGGAACCGGCCGAGGACGGAGCGGACCCGGATGTTTTCGCTCAGCCCCGGGACGCCGGGCCGCACCGCGCAGATCCCGCGGACGATCACGTCGACCCGCACGCCGGCCTGCGAGGCGCGGTAGAGCGAGTCGATGACGGCCTCGTCCACCATCGAGTTCACCTTGATCACCACGCGGGCGGCGCGGCCGGCCTTGCTGTTGGCGATCTCCTTCTCGATCCGGTCGATCAGCCCGGAGCGCACCGACCGCGGGGCCACCAGCAGCCGCTTGAAGGTGGACTTCGGGGCGTAGCCGGAGAGCTGGTTGAACAGCTTGGACAGGTCCTCGCCCACCTGGTAGTTCGCCGTCAGCAGGCCCAGGTCCTCGTAATAGCGAGCGGTGCGCGGGTGGTAGTTGCCGGTGCCGATGTGGCAGTAGCGGCGCAGCCCGTCGCCTTCCTGGCGGACCACCAGCGAGAGCTTGCAGTGCGTCTTCAGGCCCACGATGCCGTAGACCACGTGGACGCCGGCCTGCTCCAGCTTCCGCGCCCAGTCGATGTTGGCCTGCTCGTCGAACCGGGCCTTGATCTCCACCAGCGCCAGCACCTGCTTGCCGGCTTCGGCGGCGTCGATCAGCGCGTCCACGATCGGCGAGTCACCCGAGGTCCGGTACAGCGTCTGCTTGATCGCCTGCACCTTCGGGTCGGCGGCGGCCTGCTCCAGGAAGGCCTGCACGGAGGTGGAGAACGAGTCGTACGGGTGGTGCAGCAGGATGTCGCGCCGGCGCATGGCCGCGAAGACGTTGGCGGCCTTGGACGTTTCGCTTTCGTTCAGGTGGCGGCTGGTGTGCGCCAGCTGCTTCGGATACTTCATGTCCGGCCGGTCGATCTGGTAGATCGCCTCCACCCCGCGAAGGTCCAGCGGCGCGGGCAGCGCGTACACCTCGGATTCTTCGACGCCGAGTTCGCGCACCAGCAGCTCGCGTACGCTGGGATTGATGTCCGTGGCCACTTCCAGCCGCACGGGCGGCCCGAACCGGCGGCGCAGCAGTTCCTTCTCCAGCGCCTGGAGCAGGTTCTCGGCGTCGTCCTCTTCGACTTCCAGGTCCTCGTTGCGGGTCACCCGGAACGTGTGGTGCTCCAGCACTTCCATGCCCTGGAAGAGCAGGTCCAGGTGCTGGGCGATGACGTCTTCCAGGGTGATGAACCGGGCCGTGCGGCCGGGGATCGAGCCGGCGCGGGGGCCGTCCACGGGGATCAGCCGCGAGAGCTGGTCCGGGACCTTGAGGCGGGCAAAGAGTTCCTTTTCGCTCACCGGATTGCGCACGATCACGGCCAGGTTCAGCGAGAGCCCGGAGATGTAGGGGAAGGGGTGGGCCGGGTCCACGGCCAGCGGCGTCAGGATCGGGAACACCCGCTCCCGGAACATCACGGACAGTTCGGTCCGCGCCGCCTCGTCCAGTTCGTCCCAGCGCACGATGTGGATGTGTTCGTAGGCCAGCGCCGGGCGGATCTGCTCGGCGAAGATCCGGGCGTGGCGCTGCTGCAGCTTGTGCGCGGCGACCTTGATTTGTTCGAGCTGCTCGATCGGGGAGAGCCCGGCGGCGGACGGCACGGCCAGCCCGGTGGCGATCCGGCGCTTCAGGCCCGCCACCCGGACCATGAAGAACTCGTCCAGGTTGGAGGCGAAGATGGAGAGGAAGTTCAACCGCTCCAGCAGGTAGAGGTCCTCGTCCTCGGCCAGTTCCAAGACCCGTGCGTTGAAGTCCAGCCAGCTGATTTCCCGGTCGAGGAAGCGTTCCAGCGTGAAGTCCCCGTCGGGCGCCAGCGAGGGCGCGAACTCCGGAATGTCGATGCGGTCCTGGGTGGCGCGGGCAGGGACCATTTCCGAGGAACCCAGCCTGGGAATGGCTGCGGCTTCGGGTTCGATGACCATGCTCTCTCCTGGGACGTTGGGGCGGGCCGGACTCACCTCATCGTAGAGGCGTCCGGTAGCTACAAGGTTACCGACTGTTGCCCGCCGGCCTCTTCCTGCGGTGCGTACATCACATCCGCATCCCAGCGGGTGAAACCCAGCTTGCGGTACAGCCCGACGGCGGGCTCGTTGTCCGCGTCGACGTAGAGCATGATGGCGTGCTCGCCGGCGTCCTGCAGGTGCTTGATGCCGGCGATGGTCAGCGCCTTGCCCAGCCCGGTGCCCTGCGCCTGCGGCGTGACGCCCACGACGTACACTTCGCCGATGGACGGGTGGCTGCCGGAGCGCGGGTGGACCTTGGTCCAGTGGAACCCGACCAGGCCGCCGCCGTCCTCGCGCTCGGCCAGCAGGAAGCCGGCCGGGTCGAACCAGTCCTCGGCCATCCGCGCCTTCAGATCGGAGAGCGTCATCGCGCCCTGTTCGGGGTGGTCGGCGAAGGCAGCGGCGTTGGCCGCCAGCCACGCCTCCTCATCCCTGCCGGGCACGAAGGAACGGATGGCCACGCCGGGCGGCAATTCGGCGGCGGGCAATCCGGTCGGGTGGGTCAGGCGCATCCGCCACAGTTCCCGGACCGGGGCGAAACCGAAGCGCGCGGCCAGCCGCCCCGCGGCCTCATGGCCGCCGTGCGACCAGGCCTTGAGGCCCGTCAGTTCGGTGTGCTGCCGGACGGCTTCGACCAGCCTGGTCCCCACCCCTTCGGCGCGGTAGGAAGGGTGCACCACCAGTTCCAGGACGTTGTCGGTGCCGGCAGCGGTGGTAAGGCTGACGACGGCGACGCCGGCCAGCGCCGTCGCGGTGGCGGGATCGGAGCGCTCTTCGCCCGCGTAGGTCGCCAGCACCAGCACGTCGGCCGACTCCGCGGCCCGCAGGTTCACCCACGTCTGCTCGGAGAGCGGGGGATTGCCGTCGGCCTCCTCGGCGGCGGCGGCCAGCGCCTTGATGTCCGCGAGGGTCTCGGCGTCGGGGGCGCCCTTGATGGTCAGCACGGGCCAGAGGTCCGAATCCGATGCAGTCATGAGCACAGACTATCCGAGCGGCCTCCGGCGGCGGGAGGGCGCCGCGGTCCGGCGCAGGCCGGGCCGCCTCAGCCGACGCCGCTGGGTTCTTCTTCCGCCTCGCGTACCAGCGTGAACCGGTAGCCGACGTTGCGGACCGTGCCGATCAGCTGCTCGTGGTCCGGGCCCAGCTTCGCCCGCAGCCGCCGCACATGCACGTCGACCGTGCGCGTGCCGCCGTAGTAGTCGTAGCCCCAGACCTCGTGCAGCAGCTGGTCGCGGGTGAACACCCGGCCGGGGTGCTGGGCCAGGTACTTGAGCAGTTCGAATTCCTTGTAGGTCAGGTTCAGCGGCTGTCCGCCGACGCGCGCGCTGTAGCTGGCCTCGTCGATCACCACGCCGGAGGCGTGGATCTCCGTGCGGGTGTCCTGGTCGCCGGCACGGGCGCGGGCGATGACCAACCGCAGCCGCGCCTCGACTTCGGCCGGTCCGGCGGTTGCCAGCACCACGTCGTCGGCAAGCCAGTTGGCGCTGACGGCGGCCATGCCGCCTTCGGTGAGCACAAGCATCAGCGGTGCCCCCAGGCCGGTGGCCTTCAGCAACTGGGTGAGCGAGCGCGCCCCGGCCAGGTCCTTGCGGGCGTCAACCATGACCACGTCGGCCGGGCCGGTTTCCAGCAGGGCGGTCGGTTCGGCCGGCAGGATGTGAACCTTGTGGTTCAGCAGCTCGAGGGCGGGCAGGACGTCGATCGACGAGCCGGAACTGTTGGTCAACAGCAGAATGTGCGGCATGGTTCCTCCAGGGGTTTCGCGGCGCACATCATCGGGCCGGGCCCGGCAGGTCCTCACACACGCAGGCGCAGCCTGCCGGACGGTGGCATAAGTATAGCGCCGCGCCCCGCCGGGCCGCGGTTTCTCGCCCCGCCCCTGCGTCATAGGGCAGTATGACTAGCGTGAAAACGTGGATCGTCGCCGCAGCCGCTGCCGCCGTACTGTGCGCCGTCATCGGCGCCTCCTACCTCTCCCTCCCGGTGCTGACGGCGGCGGTGTGCGTCGCCGCGGTGGTGATCGGGATCGGCTGGCCGGTGTTGCTGGGCGTGCCCGCCAAGAAGACCCTTGCCGCCGTCATCTCCCTGGCCGGGATTGCGACGGCGGTGCTCGCCGGGATCGCGCCCGCGGGCATGCCGCTGCTGTGGATGGCCGTGGTGATTGCGCTCGGCGTGATGGCCGTCTTCCTGATCCAGCTGCTCCGCGGCACCGGCCAGCCCCGGCGGCTCGAATCGACCTTCGGCGCCAGCGCCGGCCTGGTGCTCACCTCGCTGGGCGCCGGCTGGGTGGCCGCCGACCGGCTCTCGGCCAATGCAAACAACGGCGGAATGATGCTGGTGACCGGGATCAGCATGCTGGTGGCCATCGGCGTCTGCCTGCTGCCCTGGCCGGACCGCATCGTCGCGCCGCTGGGCGTGGTCCTGGCCCCGCTGGCGGGGGCCCTGGCGGCCCCCTTGTTCTCCACCGTCCACATGCTGCCCGCCGCGGCGGTGGGCGCCGTCGCCGGCATCATCCTGGTCAGTTTCCGCCGGCTCGTGCTGGCCGACGGCGGTCCCACCCGGCTGCCGGCGATGCTCGCCGTCGGCGCCGCCCCGGCAATGGCCGCCGGATCGCTGGTCTACTTCCTGGAGCGGATGCTGCTGCGCTGAAATGAGCGGGGCCCCCGAATGAGCGAGGTCACAGTGCGGGCAGGCGTCACGGGCAGGCATCCTGCGGCCGGGGCCGTTACTATGGAGCCATGTCGTATCTCGGTCTTGAAATTTTCTACCTGTCCCTGCTGGTCCTCGCCGGCCTTGGCATCGCGGGCTTTGCCTCGCTGGTGGTCTACCGCCTGTTCAAGGGCCAGAAGTAAGCGACCAAAGCTTAACAATGCCGATTGAACTCCCGACGGAGCTGACCCCGGAGCTGGTGCCGCTGTCCTGGCTGCTGGGTACCTGGGAAGGTGCCGGCCGGTTGGGTGCGGGCGAGGAGGGGGACGAACATTTCGTCCAGAAGGCCACGTTCGCGCAGAACGGCCTGCCCTACCTGCAGTACACCGCCGAGAGCTGGCTGACCGACGAGGATGGCAACCGGCTGCGCCCGCTGTCCGTGGAAACCGGCTTCTGGGCACTGGACCGCAAGCTCAACGACGCCGACGTCGGCCCGGGCCTGGTCCCCGCCGAAATCGTGCCGGCCCTGAAATCCGCGGACGAGGTCGAAGAGCTGCGCAACGCCGACGGCGGCTTCGATATCACCGCGACCATCGTGCACCCGGGCGGTATCTCCGAGCTCTACTACGGGCAGATCAAGGGCCCCCGCGTGCAGCTGAGCACCGACATGGTGATGCGCGGTTCGCAGTCCAAGGACTACAGTGCGGCCACGCGCATCTTCGGCTTGGTCAACAACGATCTTTACTGGCGCTGGGACGTGGCCGAGGCCAAGGGCAAGGACCTGGCCCCGCACGCCTCGGCGATCCTGGCCAAGCGCGCCTGACCGGGGAGGGAATTTGGCACGGCCGCCGGGAGTTGATGCCGGTATGACCTACCGCAGCCCTTTGCTCCTGCAACACGGCGCCGTCGAAGCCTCCGGGGCCGACGCCGGCGTCGCCGCCCACTACTCCGACCCGCTGCGCGAACAGCGCGCCCTGGCCCGCGGCGAGGCCGTCACGGACCTTTCCCACCGCGGGGTGGTGACGGTGGCCGGCGAAGACCGGCTGAGCTGGCTGAACACGCTCTCCTCGCAGCTGCTGCTGAACCTGAAGCCGGGCCAGTCCAGCGAAGCGCTGCTGCTCACCGTGCAGGGCCGGATCGAATACGACGCCCGCATCGTCGACGACGGCGAACGCACCTGGCTGATCGTCGAATCCTTCGAGGCGGCGCCGCTGGCCGCATGGCTGGACAGAATGAAGTTCATGCTGCGGGTAGAGGTTGCCGATGTCTCCGCCGACTGGGCCGTGGTGGGTTCGGTCAGGCCGGTCCCGGCCTTCGAGGGGAGCCTCGTGTGGCAGGACCCGTGGCCGCAGATCGGTGCCGGCGGCTATGCCTACACCGGCATCGAGGAACCCAAGCACCCCGGCCTGGAACGGTCCTGGTACGAATACCTGCTGCCGGCGGCCGACCTGGAATCGGCCGTCTCCGGGCTGCAGCTGGCCGGGGTCTGGGCCGCCGAGGCGCTGCGGATCGCCGCGTGGCGGCCACGGGTCGGGGCGGAGACCGACGAGAAGACCATCCCGCACGAACTGGACCTCATCCGCACCGCCGTGCACCTGGAGAAGGGCTGCTACAAGGGCCAGGAGACCATCGCCCGCGTGCACAACCTGGGCCGCCCGCCGCGCCGGCTGGTGTTCCTGCAGCTGGACGGCTCGCAGCACACGCTGCCGGTCCCGGGCAGCGACGTGATGCTCGGCGACAAGCGCGTCGGCGCGGTCACGTCCGCGGCGCAACACTACGAGATGGGACCGATTGCGCTGGCCGTGGTCAAGCGCTCGGTCGATCCGCTGGCGCAGCTGACCGTGCTGGACGACGGCGAGAGCTACGACGCCGCCCAGGAAGTGATTGTCACCCCCGACGCCGGCCAGGTGGTCGGCCGCCAGACCGGGTTCCTGCGCCCGCCGCGCTGAGCCGCCGCGGTCAGCTCCGCTTCTGCAGGATCACCGAGGTCTGGGTGCCCGCGTCCCAGAATCCCAGGCTCGCGGCCAGCGCGCGGGAGGCCCTGTTCTCTTCGTGCGAGCGCCACTGCGGAATGAGTCCGGAGGAGAGCGCCTCGTGGCCGGCGATCGCCGCGATCAACGCGCCGGCTCCGCGGCGCCGGTAGGCGGGGGCGGTCAGCACGCCAACGTGGCCGAGGATCTGCTGCCACTCCTGGTAGCCGGCGCCGGCCATCGGGGTGCTGCCGTCCAGCAGCACGAACGACTTGTCCATGCCGGCCAGCGCCGCTTCGTGCGTGTCATCGGGCGGGCACCTGTCTTCGAGCCGGGCGACGTCGCTGCCCGCGGTGGACACCAGGGCCTCCCGTTCGGGCTGGACCACCGGCAGGTCTTCGGCGTAAGACAGCACGGCCTTGCCCAGCCCGTGCCCGCCGTGCTCCCGGCTCAGCAGCATCAGCGTCTGGTGTTCGGCCAGGTCGTCGTCCGAGTACCGGGCGGCCGCGGCGAGGGCCCATTCCGGTCCCACCAGCGCTGAGCGGCCGAACAAGCGCACGAAGGTGAGCGTCCCGGCGTCCTCGTTGATCCTGGTCAGCCGGTCGCCGGCCGCGGTGAAGGCGTTGTCGGAGAATCCGAGCAACCGCGCCCACGCCAGCAGCACAATGTCAGCCGTCCCTGCGTCCAATCGCATACCTGCCACCCTACTGAACGCTTAGCCGAAGAGAACCCTTGCCTCGTCGTAACGATGCTGGGGGACGGTTTTTAGATTGTTCAGCGCCGACTCGAAGCCCACGTGCACGACGTCCGTTCCCTTCAGTGCCACCATGGAGCCCCAGCGCTTCTCCACCACCGAGTCCACGGCCGCCATGCCCAGGCGGGTGGCCAGCACGCGGTCGTAGCCGGAGGGGACCCCGCCGCGCTGGATGTGCCCCAGCGTGGTGGCGCGCGTTTCGATCCCGGTGCGGGCCTCCAGTTCGGGGGCCAGCCGCTCCCCGATGCCCCCGAGCCTCGGCCGCCCGAAACTGTCCACGCCGCGCTCGGCGTGCGGGCCCAGTTCGCCGTCGGGCACCCAGCCCTCGGCCACCACCACCAGCGGGGCACGGCCGCGCTTCTGCGCGTGCAGCACCCAGTCGGACACCTGCTCCATGCTCACGCTCTGCTCGGGGATCAGGATGGCGTGCGCGCCGGTGGCCATGCCCGCGTGCAGCGCGATCCAGCCCACGTTGCGGCCCATCACCTCGGCGATCATGCAGCGGTGGTGCGATTCGCCGGTGGTGCGCAGCCGGTCGATCGCCTCGGTGGCGATCTGCACCGCGGTGTCGAAACCGAAGGTGTAGTCGGTGGCTTCCAGGTCGTTGTCGATGGTCTTGGGCACGCCGACGATCTTCAGCCCGCTCTGGGTGAGCCGGTAGGCGCCGGCCAGGGTGCCCTCGCCGCCGATCACGATCACCGCGTCCACGCCCAGCCGGTCCAGCGTCTGCTGGATCTTCTCCGGCCCGCCGTTGGGACCCTCGAACGGGTTGGTGCGCGAGGTGCCCAGGATCGTGCCGCCCTGCTTGGAGATGCCGCGCACCTGGTGCCGCGGCAGTTCCATGATGTCGCCCTCCAGCACGCCGCGCCAGCCGTCGCGGAAGCCGACAAACTCGTGCCCGTGCGCGGTGATGCCCTTGAGCACGATGCCGCGGATCACCGCATTCAGGCCGGGGCAATCCCCGCCGCTGGTCATGATGCCAATCCTCATGGGTACTCCTTCTCGGTTGCTGGCCGGTCGGCGCGAGCACCCCATTGAGCCCGCCTCAATCCTATGCAGGAACCGGGGCCCGAGTCATTCCGGCCGCGAGCGGCTCCGGCGGCGGGGAGCCCTGCCGGGCGGGACGGCGCCTCAGGCGGGCAGCAGGCCGTGCTGCATGGCGACGACGACGGCGCGCGTGCGGTCGTCGACGTCGAGCTTGGCGAAGATCCGCAGCAGGTGCGTCTTCACCGTGGTCTCGGCGATGAACAGCCGGGCGGCGATTTCCGGGTTGCTCAGGCCGTCGGCCACGGCCCCCAGCACCTCGGTCTCCCGGGCCGACAGCGCCGGCGGCGCGGGCGAGCGCAGCCGGGAGACCAGCTTGGCCGCGATGGGCGGGGCCAGGACCGTTTCGCCCCGGGCGGCGGCGTAGACCGCGGCGATCAGCGCCTCGCCGGGGGTGTCCTTGAGCAGGTAGCCGACCGCGCCGGCCTCCACCGCGCGGACGATGTCGGCGTCGCCGTCGTAGGTGGTCAGGATCAGCACCTTGGTGCCCGGCCGGGCGGCAACGATCCGCGCGGTGGCGTCGGCGCCGTCCAGCCGCGGCATCCGCAGGTCCATCAGGACGACGTCGGCGCCCACCTCCAGCGCGGCACTCACCGCCGCGGCGCCGTCGGGAGCCTGGGCCACCACCTCCAGCCGGTCCTCGGTGCCCAGCAGGCCGGCCAGCCCGGCGCGGACCACGGGGTGGTCGTCGGCGATGACGACCCGGATGCGGGGGGCTTCGGTGGCGGCCCCGGTGTCGTTGCCCGGGCTGTCCGGTCGGGGTTCAGCGGACATTGCCGGCTCCTTGCAGCTGCAGCGGGATGGTCATGGTCAGCCGCGTGCCGTCGCCCGGCGCCGAGCGCACGTCGAGGCTGCCGCCGATTTCGGACAGCCGCTCGGCCATGGCGCGCAGCCCGTAGCTGTCGCCTGAGGTCCGCGCCGCGGGGACGAAGCCGGCGCCGTCGTCGTCCACGGAGAGCACCAGGGACGCTCCGTCGAGGTGCAGCCGCAGCCGCGCGGAGCCCGCCCCGGCGTGCCGGCGGACGTTGTTCAGGGCCTCCTGCGCGGCCCGCAGCACCACCACCTGCTGCGCCGGCGTCAGTTCCGGCAGCGCCGCCGGCAGCTCCACGCTCAGCCGGGCGCCGTCCAGGCCGGTGGCCTCGAGCCGCCGCAGCGCGCCGAGCAGGTCGCCGCCGGCCAGCTGCGTGGGGCCGGAGGCCGCGATCAGGGCCCGCGCTTCCTGCAGGTTGTCCCGTGCGGTGTCCCGGATCCCGGCCAGGGAGGACGCAAGCGCCGCCGGGACCGGGGTGCCGGCCTTGCGCAGCTGTGCCTGGGCCGCCTCCGAGAGCATCACGATCGAGGTGAAGCCCTGCGCCAGCGTGTCGTGGATCTCGCGGGCCATCCGCTCCCGCTCGGCCATGGCGCCCTGGCGCCTGTGCGCGGCCCCCAGTTCCGCCCGGGCGGCGTTGAGCTCCGCGATCAGGTCCGCCCGCTGCTCGCTCTGTTCGATGATCTTGTAGATCCACAGGCCCAGCAGCGTGCTGGCCAGGAAGGAGATCACCGCCTGCAGCCCGGCGGCCAGCAGTCCGGCGGCGCCGGTGCCGTACAGGTGCAGCTGGCCGGCGGCCACGAGCACGCAGATCAGCGCGGAGGCGGCCACGCCGTTGCGCTCCGACCCCGCGAACATCCACACCTGCGGGAACGCGATGAAGAGGATGATCGAGCCGGCGCCGGAGAGGAACGCCAGGTAGGTCACCACGGCGATCAGAAGCACCACGTACAGCTTCGGCTTCCAGGTGTGCAGGTCCTTCGCCCGGGTCAGGAACGGGTAGGCGGCCCCGAGCAGAACGAGGGACGCCACCGCCGATGCCTTGGCGGGATTCCCCGCCTCGGCGCTGACCCAGACGATGACGGCGACGGTCGCCAGCGCGACGTAGAACCCGAGGTGCCACCACTTCAGGCCGCGGAACCAGATCGAGTCCCTGACGGAGGGCGGGGCCGTCGCCGGCGGGACCGCGGATTGATTCATGGCATCACCTTACGACGGCCCCGCCGCCCGGCCGGCGCGGCGCCCTGCCGCGGGGGACTACTTCTGCGGCGGCCAACGGAACATCAGCCGGGTCAGCACCAGGCCGGCGGCCAGCCAGCTGAGGATCACGACGGCGGACATCCCCAGGTTCCAGCTCCCGCCGGGCTCCACGGCCTCCCAGCCCTCCGGCAGGAACACCGAGCGCATGCCGCTGGCGGTCCAGCGCAGCGGCGTCAGGTCCGCGAGGCCGCGCAGCCAGTCCGGGATCTGCGGGAACGGGAAATAGACGCCGGAGATGAAGGACAGCAGCAGTGGCGGCACGGCCGCCATGGTGGAGGCGGAGGGCCCGGACCTGGCCAGGCAGGCGAAGGCGATCCCCACCGCCGACCAGGCCGCCGTGGAGCCCAGGAGCAGCCACGCGAACGTCAGCCAGGCGTCCGCCGTCGCCGGCAGGGGCACGTCGAACAGGAACCGTGCGCCCAGCAACAGCAGGGCCGATTGCGTCAGGATCAGGACCAGCGTCATGCCGGTCTTGCCCAGGAAGTAGGACAGGCTGGGCAGCGGTGTTCCGGCCAGCCGCTTGATGCTGCCGTTGAACCGTTCGGCGGCCACGTAGGCGCTGAGGTTTTGGAAGCCGCTCAGGACCGTGCCCAGGGCCAGCATCGCGGGCAGGAAGTACTCGGCCGGGCGCAGCAGCGACTCCGGCCGCGCCGGATCGCCCATCGACGCGTCCTCGCCGAAGACGGTGCTGAACAGGCCCATCATGATCAGCGGGAACAGCAGGGTGAAGACCACCGCGGCCGGGTCGCGCGAGAACATCCGCACCTCCAGCAGCGTCCGTTTCCAGCCCAGCAGCACGGCGTTCGGCCGCCAGACCCGGACTGCCCCGGGGCGGCCGGATGTAGACGGGGCGGACACGGCGAGGCCGGATGTCGAGGGGGACGGGGCGTTCATGCCGCGTCGGTCCTGTCCGTGCCGTGCTGCTGCAGCAACTGAAGGTAGATGTCCTCGAGGTGCGGCACGCGCACCTGCAGGTTGGCCGGCTCGCGCCGCCCGCCGCCGCTGAGCCGGTGCACCAGCGCCGCCGGCTCGTCGGTCGTCTCAAGGTGGTCGCCGGCCTCGTCCGTCCAGCTGACCCTGGGCCGGCGCAGTGCCGCCCCGCCGATCGTTGCGGGCGTGCCTTCGGCCACCAGCCGTCCCACGGCGATGACGCCCAGCCGGTCCGCCAGCTGCTCGGCTTCGTCGAGGTAGTGCGTGGTGAGCACGATCGTGGTGCCGTCGGAACCCAGGCGGCGGATCAGCTCCCAGAAGGACCGCCTGGCCTCCGGGTCGAAGCCGGTCGTCGGTTCGTCCAGGAACAACAGGTCGGGATTGCCGATCAGGCCCATGGCCACGTCCAGCCGCCGGCGCTGGCCGCCCGAGAGGGCGCCGATCCGCGCGCCGGCCTTTTCCTCCAGCCCGACGGCGGCGATCACCTCGTCGACCGGGCGCGGGGCGGGGTAGTAGGCGGCGAGGGCGCGCAGCGATTCGGCCACCTTCAGCGCGCCGGCGTCGGTGGCCTCCTGCAGCACGACTCCGATGCGGGCACGGAACGACGGCGCCGCCCGGTACGGGTCGACGCCGAGCACAGCGGCGCGGCCGGAGGTCGGCTTCCGGTGGCCCTCCATCATCTCGATGGTGGTGGATTTGCCGGCCCCGTTGGGCCCGAGCAGCGCGTACGTTTCGCCCGTGCGGATCTGCAGCGTGATGCCGTCCACGGCGCGGAAGGTTCCGCCGCCGGGACGGGGGTACTCCTTCACCAACCGGTCGAGGACGACGGCGGCGCCCGGCGGGGCAGGATCGGAGGCGGCTGGCTCCGGGTGGCCGGGGGCCGGCGCGCCCGTGGCGTCCAACGCGGCGCGGCTGGTGGCGGGGGTTCTCATGCTTCCAGCATGCTCCGCCCGGGGTCGCGGCCGGCACGTCCGTCCTGCCGACTCCCTTGTCCTCCGGCCGGTGGACAGCGGATCAGGATTTGCCGGCGAGCAGCTTCTCCAGCGCGATGCTGCCGTCGTACTTCGGCAGCAGCAGCCACAACACCAGGTAGGTGCCGATGCCGACGCCGGGGAACAGGAAGACCAGCAAGGTGGCGATCCGCACCCACATCACGTCCCAGCCGAACTTGGCTGCAATGCCGCCGCAAATGCCGGCGACCCAGCGGTCGGGGCCGCGGCGGACGGGGCTGGAGCGGAGCACGCGGTAAAAGGTATCCATGGCACCATGCTTTCGTGTTCGGGAGCTGTTGTCACTGCCGGTTCGTCGAAGGCGGCCCGCGCGGGTGGCGCGGGCCGCCTTGGTTGTCGGTCTCGGTGGGGTACGGTCCTGTCGGTCCCGGGCTAGCGGTCGCGGTTGCGGGTGGCGCTCAGGACGCCGGCGACCACCAGGGCGATGCCGGAGCCGATCAGCAGGGCGATCATCACGTAGGCCCAGTTGAAGCTGATGTCCCACCAGGTCCCGGCGAGCACCAGCAGGCCGACGGCCACGGCGATCAAGCCCCAGATGATGGTGCCGACGCGGGGACGGCGGTCCTGGTCGCGGTTCAGTTGGCTGCTCATCGGATTTCCTCCAGTTCGCTGACGGTCACGATGTCGACGTTGCTGGCCACGCCCCGGACGGCCAGGACGATTTCCGGCGCCCCGCCGTCGTCGTTGATGGTGTAGCTTCCCGGCTGCCAGAACCCGGACTGCCGTCCGCTGTCCGCGCCGGTGACGTATTCGACGTTGCCCAGCGCCATCTGCGTTTCCACCTTCACCGGGACGTCGTCGGGGATGATGACGGTGATGGAGGAGGCCACGGCGTTGACCGGGACGAGGGCCGGGCCGCCGAAACGGGAACCGGAGACGGCGCGCAGGTCCACGGTGCCGTCGCCGGCCACGACGCTGTAGCCGTCACCCTGGGCCGGGGTCGCGGCCGAGGTCCAGGTCCGGCTCGAGGCGATGGCGTAGTTGGAGGCCGTCCACTGCGTTCCCGCGGAGAAGGCCAGCGCCAGGACCAGTCCCACAGCGGCCAGGAAACCGAGGACGCCGGAGGTGCGGCCGACGGCGCCCAGCACCACGACGCCGATGCCGATCACGACCAGCGCCGCGGCGATGGCGACGGGCACGACATTCCGGCCCAGCTCAACGAATTCCAGCGCGTTGAGCCCCAGGACCACGCCGGCGGCCAGCATGGCGGCGCCCAGGGTCAGGGCGATGGCCGCACCCGAGGGGCCGCGGGGGGCGGGCTTGTAGGGCCGCGGCGCGGGCTGGGGATACGGGCGCGGCTGCGGATAGGCCTGCCGCGGCGGGCCCTGCTGGCCGCCGTGGCCCGCGTTGCCGTATCCGGTCGCGGAAGCCGGCGTCGAACCGTAGGCGGCGCCGGTGGTTCCGGTGGTTCCGGTGGTGCCGGGGGCGCCGTAGTAGGCGGAGGTACCGCTGCCGGTGGCCGGCGCAGGCGGGAAGCCGTCCGCTCCGGTCGGTGCCGAATCCGGTGCGCCTGCCTTGTTGCGCGTGGCGAGCCAGTAGATGAAGAACCCCACCGCGCCCAGCCAGATCACGGCCCAGACGAAGCCGCCGAAGCCCCAGCCGCCGTCGTTGTTGAACCCGAAGATCCAGCTGAACGGGCGGCTGAACACGCCGAGGGCCGTGAAGATCACCGCGCCGGTCATGCCTGCCGTCCAGTTGCTGCGGCCGGCTTCTTCCGCATGGATCCGGCCGTCCGGCTCGGGCAGCAGGGCCCAGGCCACGCCGTAGAGCAGCACGCCGATGCCGCCGAAGACGGCGAGCAGGATGAACAGCCCGCGGACCAGGATCGGGTCCAGCCCGATCCGGTGCGCGACGCCGGAGGCTACCCCGCCAATCCAGCGGTCCTGCCCGCGGGAAACGCCGAGGTTGCGGAACCAGCTGAAGAACGCGTTGCTGTGCGCCGGGAAGCCGGCGGCGGGCGGCGGGGGGTAAGCGCCGGCGCTGCCCGGAGGCGGCGGGAAGTTGCCGCCGCCTCCGTCACGGCCGGCGTAGCCGGTCCCGTCGGCCCCGGCCGCGTTTGCGTGGCCGGGATCCCGGTAGCCGGCGCCCAGCGGCAGGGTGGGGTTGGTGCCCGGAAGGATGGGCTGGGTGGGATGGGCGGGTGCGTCGTCGTCCTCTGCCGCCTGGACGGTCTCGGGCTCGTCGGGAGCGGGCGCCTGGGGCGCCGCCGGGGCGGATTCCTGCCCGGATTCGGGGACTGCCGGCTGCTGGTCCGGTTCGTCTGTTCGGTCGGTGCCGTCGTTATCCGACGGGATCGGTGCGTGTGAGGTCATGGTTTGATCATTCCAACCGGCAGCCCTCTCCTCTATGGGGTGCCACCCTGACCCTTCCCTGACCGGCCGGCCGGGTTCCCCTGATTCGGCGCCACCCGGTAGGTCGGGTGCACCCGCGCGTGCTTGGATTGACCCATGAGAGAACCGCTCGTCCGCTCCACCGAGGACCGCATCATCGCGGGCGTGTGTACCGGCCTGGCCCGGCACCTGGACACCTCGGTCGGGATCGTCCGGGTCGGCATGGTGGTCCTGGCGCTCGCCGGGGGAGCCGGCGTGCTGCTCTATGTCTGGCTCTGGCTGCTGGTGCCGACCGCGGCCGACGAGGCCCTGGCAGCCGAGCGCGCCTTCAATCCCCGCGGCATCGCGGAGAACTTCGCACGGGGATTCGGCGCCCCGCGTCCCGGCCAGGAGGGGAACGGCCGGCCGGTCGGGCAGGCGGCCGGCCTGCCTGCGGGCCGCCCCGTC
>NZ_JBNHGE010000045.1:0-20550 GCF_059090935.1 Arthrobacter sp. Y3223166
CGGGGCTGACCCGCCCCGGGACTGGCGCGTGGCGCGGAACGGTCCTGCCGCCCCGGGACTGGCGCGTGGCGCGGAACGGTCCTGCCGCCCCGCGCCACGCGAGGGCTATTCGCCGGTCCGGCGCAGTCCCTGGGCCTGCGTTTCGTCGCGGATCTCGCCCACCAGCACTTCCAGCACGTCCTCGAGGAACAGCACGCCGTGCGTGGTGCCGTCGGACCCCAGCACGCGGGCAAGGTGCGAGCCGGTGCGCTGCATGACGGCGAGCGCGTCCTCAATTTCGTCATCGAGCGCCAGGTTGGCCAGGGTGCGGACCTTGGTGACCGGAATCGTCTTGTTGAGCCGGTCCTCCGGGATGGTCATCACGTCCTTGAGGTGCAGGTACCCGGTGAGGTTGTCGTTGGCATCGGCCACGGCAAACCGGGAGAACCCGGTCCGCCCCACCGCGCGCTCGAACTGCTCCGGCGTGGTGTCGACGCCGATGGTGACCAGTTCATCAAGCGGCACCATCACGGCGGCGGCGGTCACGGCAGAGAACTCCAGCGAACTGGAGATCAGTCCGGCGTCGTCGTCGACCAGCCCGTGCCTGGTGGATTCCTGCACAATGGACTGGACTTCCTCCAGCGTGAAGGTGGAAGAGACCTCGTCCTTCGGCTCGATCCGCACGGCCCGCAGCAAGTGGTTCGCGGTCCAGTTCAGGGTGGAGATCACCGGCCGCACTACCTTGGAGACCGCCACCAGCGGCGGAGCCAGCAGCAGCGCGGCCTTGTCTGCCATGGACACGGACATGTTCTTCGGCACCATTTCGCCGAAGGTCACGTGCAGGAACGTCACCAGCAGCAGCGCCACGGCGAACGAAATGCCGTAGGAGATCTCGTGCGGAATGCCCAGCCAGCCCTCCAGCGGCAGCAACAGCAGTTCCTTGATCGCCGGCTCGGCCACGTTCAGGATCAGCAGCGAACACACGGTGATGCCCAGCTGCGCGCAGGCCAGCATCAGGGAGACGTGCTCCATGGCCCAGAGCGTGGTCTTGGCGCGCTTGGAGCCGCTGTCGGCCAGCGGCTCGATCTGGCTGCGGCGGGCGGACATGACGGCGAATTCGGCGCCGACGAAGAACGCGTTGGCGAACAGCAGCACCACCAGCCAGAAAATTCCCATGGCGGCCATCAGAGCGCACCGCCCGCGGTGCCGGCCTCAGGCAGCACCGCACCGGTTGCCGGACTCGGGATGAAACGGACGCGGTCCACCCGCCGTCCGTCCAATCGCTCGACTTCCAGCGCGCCCCCGTCCACGGCCACGGTGTCCCCCACCACCGCAATCCTGCCCAGCTGCGCCATGATGAAGCCGCCGACCGTTTCGTAGCTGGCCCCGTCGGGCACGGTCAGCTGCGGGATTTGCTCGCTGACCTCGTCCGGACGCATCAGGCCGGGGAAGTACCAGTTTCCGGCGGCGCTCTGCAGCACGCCGGGCTTCACCCGGTCGTGCTCGTCGGCGACTTCGCCCACGATCTCTTCCACCAGGTCCTCCAGCGTCACCACGCCGGCGGTGCCGCCGTACTCGTCGAGCACCACGGCGAACTGAAGGTTTGCGGCCCGCAGCTCCGACAGCAGCGAATCCAGGTGCACCGTCTCGGGCACCCGCAGCACGTCGGCCATGATGGCGCCCACGGGCAGGTGCGGACGCTTCTTGCGCGGCACCCCGATCGCCTTCTTGATGTGCGCGACGCCGCGGACGTCGTCGGGGGAATCGCCGAGCACCGGGAACCGGGAGTAGCCGGTGCGGCGGGCCGCGGCGATGAGGTCGGCAACGGTCTGGTCCGCGTCGATGAACTCCACCCGGATGCGCGGCGTCATCACGTCCGCCGCGGTCCTGCCGGAGAAAGACAAGGTCTTGGCGAGGAAGTTCGCGGTCCCGGCATCCAGGGTGCCCATTTCCGCGGAGCGGCGTACCAGCGATGCCAGCTCGGAGGGCGTGCGGGCGCCGGACAGCTCTTCTTTGGCCTCCAGCCCGAACAGGTGCAGCACCTTGTTGGCGAAGCCGTTGAGCAGCAGCACGAACGGCTTGAACACCGCGGTGAAGATCAGTTGCGGCCGGGCCACCAGCTTGCCGACCGCCATGGGCAAGGCGATGGACGCGTTCTTCGGCACGAGTTCGCCCAGCAGCATGGACAGGAGGGTGGCGATCACCATGGCGATCACCGCGCCCACCGGCTGGATGACGGCCTCGGCCAGGCCCAGCGCGGTCAGCGGCGGACGCAGCAGCGAACTGATGGCCGGTTCCATCAGGAAACCGGTCAGCAGCGTGGTGAGGGTGATGCCGAGCTGGCAGCTGGAAAGTTGCGTGGAGAGGGACTTCAGGCATTTCATCAGCGGCACTGCACCGCGGTCGCCGTTGTCGATGGCGCGCTGCACGGTGGGCTGGTCAAGGGCCACCAGAGCGAATTCCACGGCGACAAAAAAGCCGGTGCCGAGGATCAGCAGCATGCCGGCGGTGATTTGGATCCATTCCATTTAGTGCGCCACCGCCCCAAACTTCAGGCGGTCGGAGGGAAACGGAGGGGGGTCGTCCGAGCCCGGACTAGGAGGCTCCTGACCGGCCGCGCGGGCGGCAAGTGTGTGACGGGCGCGTGCACGGGATTTGCCGGTGCTGGGTGACGCCTCGCACGCGGCGCCCTGCTGGGCTGCCTGTGCTCCCGCGGTCCGGCATGCTGCCTGCCCTGCGGGGTGCGTCACGGACCGGCTCCTAGAATAGCTGTCCATTATGGGCAATAGCGTAGCAGGCGGGGTTACGCCGGGGGCAGTCCCAGGCGGCCGTTCTGCCGCCGGCGTACCGGCGGCAGTCCTACCAGCTCTCCGGCAGCGGACGGCCTTCCTCGTAACCGGCGGCCGACTGCACGCCCACGATGGCGCGTTCGCGGAACTGCACCAGGTTCTGTGCGCCGGCGTAGGTCAGCGAGCTGCGCAGGCCGGCGGTGATCCCGTCCAGCAGGTCCTCGACGCCGGGGCGCAGCGGGTCCAGGTACATCTTGGAGGACGAAATGCCTTCTTCGAAGAGCGCCTTGCGGGCCCGTTCAAAGGCGTCCTCCCGCCGGGTCCGGTTTTGGACGGCGCGGGCCGACGCCATGCCAAAGCTTTCCTTGTACTTGCGGCCGTTGCTGTCCGTGAGCAGGTCTCCCGGGCTTTCGTGCGTTCCGGCGAACCAGGAACCGATCATCACCTGGCTGGCCCCGGCCGCCAGCGCCAGGGCGACATCCCGCGGATAGCGGACCCCGCCGTCGGCCCACACGTGGGCGCCGAGCTCCCGGGCCGCCTCCGCGCATTCCTGCACGGCGGAGAACTGCGGCCGGCCCACGGCCGTCATCATGCGGGTGGTGCACATGGCGCCGGGTCCCACGCCGACCTTGACGATGTCCGCGCCGGCTTCGACCAGGTCGCGCACGCCGTCGGCGCTGACCACGTTGCCGGCGACCACCGGAACCTGCGGGTCCAGGCTGCGGACCGCTTCGAGGGCGTCGAACATCTTGCGCTGGTGCCCGTGGGCTGTATCAACCACCAGGACGTCCACCCCGGCCTGCAGCAGCGCCTCGGCCTTGGCGCGGACGTCGCCGTTGATCCCGACGGCGGCGGCTACCTTCAGGCGGCCCTGCGGATCCAGCGCGGGGGTGTAGATGGTCGAGCGCAGCGCGCCGGCACGGGTGAGCGCGCCGACCAGCACGCCGTCGTCGTCCACGACCGGCGCAAAGGACGCCGAGGCCGAGTCGAACAGGTCGAAGGCCTGCCGCAGCGCAGTGTCCGCCCCGGCGTCGAACATGGAGGCATCAAGCAGCAGCGGGTGGGCCGCCATCACCGACTCCAGCGACGCGTAGCGGTCCACGCCCTCACAGTCCTCGGCGCGCACCACGCCCACGCACTTGCCGGCGTCGTCCACCACCGCAACCGCGCCGTGCGCGCGTTTGTCCATCAGGTGCATGGCATCGATCACGGTGTTGCCCGCGGTCAGCTCCAACGGCGTTTCGAAAACGATGTGGCGGTCCTTGATCCACCCGGTGACCTCTGACAGCACGTTCAGCGGGACGTCCTGCGGCAGCACGGCCAGCCCGCCGCGCCTCGCCATCGTCTCCGCCATGCGGCGGCCGCTGACGGCGGTCATGTTCGCCACGACCAGGGGAATGGTGCTCCCGGTGCCGTCGCCGGCTGACAGGTCCACATCCAGCCTCGACGTGATATCCGAGCGCGAAGGCACCAGGAAAACGTCCGAGTAGGTCAGGTCGGTCATCGGCTCGTTGATCAGGCGCATGGCTGCTCTCTTTCCTCGTCGCCGTGCAGGCCGGGGCGGCCAGGTGGCGCGGTGGCCGGTCGGGTAGGTGGGGCTGCGGGCCAGGGGTCCGGATCCGTTGTGTCCGTGCGCTGCCGGGGCTGCGCACGGAGGGCGGTCCGGCCGCCTGCATATTTCCCGGCTCCCCTGAAAGTCTAGGGCCGTCCGGCCGCGGGACGAATCGGCACGAAGTTCCCCCGCTTAAACGCTAAAGATTAGCCTGCGTTGGGAAAGTGTCATTAGACTGGCAACTGGTCCAGATCTAGTGCGCGGCAGATGCGCACTCGCAATTCCGCTGCTGGCCGGCAGGTTCGGAAGGCAGCCAAGGGAAGCGCGTGATCTGCAGGGCAAGCGGCAATTCACGGAAGAGGCGTATCACAAGTGCCAGAGCATCCCAACCTTCGTCTACCCGAAGAATTCGGCGGTAACGAATGGCTCGTTGACGAGATCTACGAGCAGTACCTCCAAGACAAGAATTCCGTGGACAAGAAATGGTGGAGCATCTTCGAGGCGGCCAACGGCGGCGACGGCAGCCCGAAAGACACTGCAGCTTCCCCGGCGGGCGCCTCCGCGCCTTCCCGCCCCGCCGCGGCTAATACCGCGCCCCAGGCCTCGGGCGAGAGCACGGCCACGGAGCAGGCCGGAACCAAGCCGATTCCCGCCGACAATGAGCCGGCCCCCAACACCTCCACCAACAGCTCCGCCGCCCCCGCCAAGCCTGCGGCGAAGGCCGAGCCGGCCGAGAAGGCCGAGAAGGCCGAGGCCAAGCCTGCCCCGATCCCCGCCCAGTTGCCCAAATCCGCGCCCAGCGCACTGGCCGAAGAAGACACCGTCTCCGTGCTGCGCGGCCCGGCCAAGGCCATTGCCACCAACATGGACGCCAGCCTGAGCGTGCCAACCGCGACGACGGTGCGCGCGGTTCCCGCCAAGCTGCTGATCGACAACCGCCTGGTGATCAATTCCAACCTGGCCCGCGCCCGCGGCGGCAAGGTCTCCTTCACCCACCTCATCGGCTACGCCGTGGTCAAGGCGCTGGGCCAGTTCCCCAGCCAGAACGTCCACTACGCCGAGATCGACGGCAAGCCCGCCGCCGTCCAGCCGGCCCACGTCAACTTCGGCATCGCGATCGACATGCCCAAGCCGGACGGAACCCGCCTGCTGGTGGTGCCGAACATCAAGCGCGCCGAAACCATGAACTTCTCCGAGTTCTGGCACACCTACGAGGACCTGATCAAGCGGGCCCGCGCCGGGAAGCTCACCGCCGACGACTACGCCGGCACCACGGTTTCGCTGACCAACCCGGGCGGCATCGGCACGGTGCACTCCGTCCCCCGGCTGTCCAAGGGCCAGGCCACCATTGTGGGCGTCGGTGCCCTCGAGTACCCCGCCGAGTTCCGCGGCGCCAGCGAACGGACGATCGCCGCACAGGGCGTCGGCAAGATCATCACGCTCACCTCTACCTACGACCACCGGGTCATCCAGGGTGCCGGCTCGGGCGAGTTCCTGCGCCTGATCGAATCGCTGTTGCTGGGCGAACAGGGCTTCTACGACGAGATCTTCGAAGCGCTGCGTATCCCGTACGAGCCGGTCCGCTGGCGCCCGGACAACCAGGTGGACGTCGACCTGCAGGTCAACAAGGTGGCCCGCATCCAGCAACTGGTGCACGCCTACCGCGTCCGCGGCCACTTGATGGCGGACACCAACCCGCTGGAGTACGTCCAGCGCAAGCACCCGGACCTGGACATCAACACGTACGGGCTGACCCTCTGGGACCTGGACCGCGAATGGGTCACCGGCGGATTCGGCGGCAAGGACCGCCTGAAGCTGCGCGACATTTTGGGCGTGCTGCGTGATGCCTACTGCCGCACCACCGGCATCGAATACATGCACATCCAGAACCCGGCCGAGCGGGAGTGGTTCCAGAACGAACTGGAACGCGAGTACGCCAAGCCCAGCCGCGAGGAGCAGTTGCGCATCCTGGGCAAGCTCAACGCCGCCGAGGCGTTCGAAACCTTCCTGCAGACCAAGTTCGTGGGCCAGAAACGATTCTCGCTGGAAGGCGGAGAGTCCCTGATCCCGCTGCTTGATGCGGTGATCTCCGACGCCGCCGACGACGGCCTGGACGAAGTGGCCATCGGCATGGCCCACCGCGGCCGGCTGAACGTGCTCACCAACATCGCCGGCAAGACCTACGCACAGGTCTTCCGCGAGTTCGAGGGCACCCAGGACCCCCGCAGCGTCCAAGGCTCCGGCGACGTGAAGTACCACCTGGGCACGGAAGGGAAGTTCACCTCCGACAACGGCAACGAGACCAAGGTCTACCTGGCCGCCAACCCTTCCCACCTGGAGGCCGTCGACCCGGTGCTCGAGGGCATTGCCCGCGCCAAGCAGGACCGGCTGGACAAGGGCGACGAGTTCCCGGTGCTGCCGATCATCATCCACGGAGACGCCGCCTTCGCCGGCCAGGGCGTAGTGGCAGAGACCCTGAACCTGTCACAGCTGCGCGGCTACCGCACCGGCGGCACCGTGCACATCGTGGTCAATAACCAGGTCGGCTTCACCACGTCGCCGCACGCCTCGCGGTCCTCGGTGTACTCCACCGACGTGGCAAAGATGATCCAGGCCCCGGTCTTCCACGTGAACGGCGACGACCCCGAGGCCGTGGTCCGCGTGGGGCAGCTGGCCTACGAGTACCGCCAGCGCTTCCACAAGGACGTCGTCATCGACATGGTCTGCTACCGCCGTCGCGGACACAACGAGGGCGACGATCCCTCGATGACGCAGCCGATGATGTACAACCTCATCGAAGCCAAGCGCTCCACCCGCAAGCTGTACACGGAGGCTCTGGTGGGCCGCGGCGACATCACCCAGGACGAAGCCGACCAGGCCCTGCGCGACTACCAGGAACGGCTGGAGCGGGTCTTCGCCGAGACGCATGCGGCGCAGACCTCGCCGATCCCGGTCATCACCAAGGACTCCGCCGCCGTGTCCGACCTGGAGCGCCCGCTCTCCCAGCAGACCGAGGACAGGGCCGATGTGCCCGCCGGCACCGCCGTGTCCGCCGAGATGATGGCCCGGATCGGCAAGGCGCACGTGGAAGTACCGGAGGGATTCTCCGTCCACCCGAAACTGAAGGCGCTGCTGGAGCGCCGCGAGCAGATGTCCCGCGAGGGCAACATCGACTGGGGCTTCGGCGAACTCGCGGCCTTCGGCTCGCTGCTGATGGAAGGGGTGCCGGTACGCCTTGCCGGCCAGGACTCCCGCCGCGGCACCTTCGTGCAGCGTCACGCGGTCTTCCACGACCGCGTCACCGGCGAAGAGTGGGCGCCGCTGAGCCACCTGTCCGACGACCAGGCCAAGCTGTGGATCTACGATTCGCTGCTGTCCGAGTACGCGGCCATGGGCTTCGAATACGGCTACTCGGTCGAGCGCCCGGACGCACTGGTGCTGTGGGAGGCCCAGTTCGGCGACTTCGTCAACGGTGCCCAGACGGTGATCGACGAGTTCCTCTCCTCGGCCGAGCAGAAGTGGGGCCAGCGGTCGTCGCTGGTGCTGCTGCTGCCGCACGGCTATGAAGGCCAGGGCCCGGACCACTCGTCGGCCCGGATCGAGCGGTTCCTGCAGATGTGCGCCGAGGACAACATGATCGTGGCCAACCCGACCACCCCGGCCTCGCACTTCCACCTGCTGCGCCGCCAGGCCTACAACCGTCCGCGCAAGCCGCTGATCATCTTCACCCCGAAGCAGCTGCTGCGGCTGAAGGCTGCCGCGGCCAAGGTGGAGGACTTCACCAGCGGCACGTTCCAGCCGGTCATCGGCGACGTTCAGGACCTCAACGGCCAGGACGTCGACCGTGTGGTGCTGGTCTCCGGCCGGCTCTACTACGACCTGCTGGCCGCGCGCCAGAAGAACTCCGACACCAAGACGGCGCTCGTCCGGGTGGAACAGCTCTACCCGCTGCCGGTTGACGAGATCAAGGCGGAACTGGCCAAGTACCCGAACGCGGAAATCGTCTGGGCACAGGACGAACCGGCCAACCAGGGCCCGTGGCCCTTCATGGGCCTGTACCTGCCCGACGCCCTGGACCGTCAGCTGCGCCTGGTTTCCCGCCCGGCCTCCGCTGCCACCTCCACCGGCTCGGCCAAGCGCCACGCCGCGGAGCAGGATGTCCTGGTCAAGAAGGCCTTTGAACGCCGCTAAGTAAGATGGCGGGCGGGGTGCCGCAGGGCGCCCCGCCCACTTTCGTTTAAGCCCGCTTCCTATCCGTCGAACCAGAAAGCTACCCGTGGAGCAACGCAGAATCAGGATCGCCGCCGTGGGTGATCAACTGCTGGCCGGAGTGGGCGACCCGCGCGCCCTCGGCTGGCTCGGCCGCACCTTGGCCCGGACCAACCCGGACCCAGCCACCCTGGAATCCTTCGTGCTGGCCTCGCCCAACGAAGGAACGGAGGAACTGGCCGGCCGCTGGCTGCAGGAAGCCGGACGGCGTTTCGATGACGGCTTCGAAAACCGGCTCGTCATCGGGCTGTCCGGCCGCGATCTCGAGCTCGGACTATCCACGGCGCGCAGCCGGCTCAACCTGGCGAACATCCTCGACGGAGCGGCGCAGCTGAGCGTCAAGGTCTTCGTCGTCGGCCCGCCGCCGGGACTGGACCCGGACCGCAACATCCAGCTGGCCGAGCTGTCCACCGCCTTCGGCGATGTCACCACCCGGCGCAAGCACGTCTTCGTCGACACGTTCACGCCGCTGTTGAACCACGAGCAGTGGCGCACCGACCTGGCCAGCAACGGAGGGGCCCCCGGCCAAGCGGGCTACGGGCTGCTGGCCTGGCTGGTGCTGCACCGCGGGTGGTACCCGTGGCTGGACCTCCCCGAGCCTTTCTGAGCGGGCGCGCAGGACACGGGCGTGCCGTGCAGGCCCTGAACACCGCCTCGGCGGGACCGGAAAACGCTCCGGTCCCGCCGTTCCGCTTTAAGGACGCGGTTCCGGCCCTTGCGGTCGCGGCAGTCGCGATATATCGTGTCCTGCATCACAAGATATATCGCGTTTAGAGCGGTTTATCGCCAGAGGCAGGACAGGCCATGAACGATACGTGGAGCATCGACGGCCCCCGGACGATCGACGTCGACGATGTCCGTTCGCTGCGGGCATCCATCGTGAAGGGGCGGCTGGACATCATCGTCCATGACGAGCCGACGGTCCGCGTCGAGGTCTCCGAGGTCTCCGGATCACCCCTGGAGATGACCCTGCGCAACGGCACGCTGGAGATCAGCCACGGCAAGGCCGGCGACGGCCCGCTGGGTTTCCTCGCCCGCCGCGTCAACCTGGTGCTTCCCGGAGCCCGGGACGAAGCGGTGATCAGTATTGGCGTTCCCCGGGATCTGCCCGTCAAGGCCGCCACCGTCAGTGGCGACGGCCTGGTGTGTGGCACCGCGGCCGGGGCGGATGTCAGCACGGTCACCGGGTCCATGATGGCGGACGACACGGCCGGCATGCTCACCGTCAATACGGTCAGCGGCGAAATCATCGTCCGCGAGCACAGCGGGAATCTGGTGGCCAAGAGCGTCTCCGGCGAAATCACCGCCTCGGGCTTCCTGGGCCATATCCGCGCCAGCACGGTCAGCGGCGACCTGGGTTTCGATTTGCACGGCGCCCCGGAGGACTTGGCCGTCAATTCCGTCTCCGGCGACGTTACCGTGCGCGTACCGGAGGAATGCGGGGTGGACGTGGCTGCTTCCTCGGCCACCGGCAGCATCACGGTGAACGACCAGAAGTTTTTCGGACTCTCCGAGAAGGTGAAAACCCGGATCGGGCCGGAAGGACCGGGGCTCACTATCCGCTCCACCACGGTTTCGGGCACCTTGGCGGTCTTCCACCGGGACAACGCCGGAAGCCAGGTCGGTTGATGACTCCGGTCTTCGCGCATGGCGCCTTGCGGCTCTACCTGCTCGCGCTGGTGGCGGAGGGCGACAAGCATGGTTATGACATCATCCGTGCCCTCAGCGACCGGTTCGGCGGCACCTACTCCCCCAGCGCGGGCACCGTCTACCCCAGGCTGGCCAAACTTGAGGAGGAAGGGCTGGTGATCACCTCCTCCGATGGCCGGCGCACGGTGTACAGCATCACCGACGCCGGGCGGGCGGAGCTGGCTGCCCGCCGGGAAGAGCTGGCCGGAGTCGAAGCCGACATCTCTGCCTCGGTGCGGCGGCTCGCGGACGAACTGCGGGAGGAACTGCGCAGTTCAATGAAGGGGCTGCGGGCCGACCTTGCCGCCTCGGCCGAGGCCGCCCGCACCAACGCCCGGAAGTCGCCGCGGGCGGCCGAGGCCGCCGGACAGCGCACGGTGAAGGAACTGGAACACCTGCTCAACGATTTCCGCGACGACGTGAGGGTGCACTTGCGCCGGCGGACCGCGGCCGGCACCGTGGACGAAGTCGCCGTGCAGACCATCAGGACCGTGCTGGAGCAGGCCAAGGCCTCCATCACGGCGGCCCTGCGCTGACCGCTCCGGGCCTTCCTCCGGTTAGGAGGTGGGGCAGGCATATGACAGACTGGTGCGCAGTTCTTTTTCGTCCAGCAAAGGAGGCAGCCCATGAGCAAGCGAGCACGCAAGCGCCGCGACCGTAAGCGCGGCGGCGCAAACCACGGCAAGCGCCCCAACACCTAAGCAGTCGCCAACAGCCCGCGCGGCTGAGGCTGCTGAGACAAGAACCCCCGCACCCGGTTTGGGCGACGGGGGTTCTTTCGTTGTTCCCTGCGCGTTCCCTGCAGCCAGGACGCGGCAGGCCCGTTACACGGTGTCGGTTTCCCTGATGTGGCTGATCCTGTCCAGAATCCGTTCCTTGAGCGTCTGTGGTGCGTGCTCCTGGCAGGAGCGCTTCACCACCGAGCGGATCAGGCACTCCAGGTTGTGTTCTTCGGCGCATTCGGGACAGCTGTCCAGATGCGCCTTAATCTCCGCTAGGTCATCGCGGGAGAGTGCGCCGTCGACGTACTCGTAGATCCGCTGCATCCGGTCGTCTTCGCAGTCGCCCAGTCCGTGGCAGTCGCTCATGTGCCGTTCTCCTGTTGTGTCCCCACCGCCGCCGCGGCGTTTTTCTTGTCCTTGGTGCCTGACATGCCACGTTCGTGCGCATAATCTGCGAGCAGTTCGCGCAGCAATTTGCGTCCCCGGTGCAGGCGGGACATCACGGTGCCGATGGGGGTGTTCATGATTTCCGATATTTCCTTGTACGCGAAGCCCTCCACGTCCGAAAAGTAGACGGCCAGCCGGAATTCCTCCGGGATCGCCTGGAGGGCGTTCTTCACGTCCGAGTCCGGCAGGTGGTCCAGCGCCTCCGCTTCCGCCGAGCGGAGCCCGGAGGAGGTGTGCGCGGCAGCCTGGAACATCTGCCAGTCCTCGACCTGGTCCGTGTTGGACTGCTGCGGCTCGCGCTGCCGCTTCCGGTAGAGGTTGATGTACGTATTGGTCAGGATCCGGTAGAGCCAGGCCTTCAGATTGGTGCCCGGCTTGTACTGGTGGAAGGCCGAAAACGCCTTGGTGTAGGCCTCCTGCACCAGGTCCTCGGCGTCGCTGGGGTTGCGTGCCATCCGCATCGCCGCCGAATAGAGCTGGTCCACATACTGCATGGCGTCGCGTTCGAACCGGGCACGGCGCTGGTCGGCGGTTTCCGTCTGGACGTCGACCTGATCCGGCTCCCCCGCCGTGGCGGGGTTGGCGCGGTCCTGGGTGGCGTCCGAATTCTCAGTCGTCATTGGCTCCCAGTCTACGCTGGGCTGCCCTGACGCCGGGGCGGACGCAGCGCCGGCAACCGGGCCTGCGCGGCCCCGTTCGGCAAGCGCTGTAGGCACAGGATCTCCCTCCGTTTCGACACCTTGCCGGCCGGAGACAACGCACCGGCCTTCCTCTCATGGCTAACCGCCGACGAGCCGCAACTATTCCCCGCCGGCCGCGGTAAACGGCCCCGCAAGGTGTGCGGTGCCAACAAAAGTGCCAGACTAGTGTCCAGTGCCACCTTCCCGGGGCCTGGCTCCGGGAAAGGCGCAGATCCTTCGACGCACGCTGACAGCCAGGAGGCTTCCATGTCAATCGTCCGCCTTGCCGCCCGCCCGCTGCTGGCCACAAGCTTTGTAGCTACCGGAATAGACCGTCTGCGCCACACCGACGAAACCGCGGTGTCCCTGCGGCCGCTGGTCCAGCAGACAGAATCCGTCCTTCCCGCGGCTGGCGCCCTGGCCGGGCAGGAGAAGCTGATGGCCCGCGCTATCGGCGCGGCCCAGGTGGGAGCAGGTGTGCTCTTGGGCATGGGCAAGTTCTCGCGGCTCGCGGCTGCCGTACTGGCCGGCACCACAGCCCTCAATACCGTGGTGGATTACCGCGCCGCCGATTCCGCAACGCCGGAAGCCAGGCGCACCCGCCGCAACCAACTCTTGAAGAATCTGTCCTTGATCGGTGCGGTCCTGCTCGCCGCTGTGGATACCAATGGCCGGCCCGGCCTGGTGTGGCGGGCCGAGCACCTTGCCGCTGACGCCCGGCGCAACGTCCGCTCCATCGGCAAAGACGCCCGCCGCAATGCCGGTTCTATCGGCCATGACGCCCGGAAGCAGCTGAAGAAGGCCGAGCGCGCGGTGCGCGAAGCCACGGCGGACGTGGTGGCATCCTGAACGCAATGCCCCACGCTGCCAACCACTGGCCCGCCCCCTTCGCGGAGCGGCCGATCGATGCAACAGTAGAAGTCCCCGCCTCCAAGTCCCTCACCAACCGTTACCTGGTGCTCGCCGCGCTGGCCGACGGCCCCTCCCGGCTGCGCTCCCCGCTGCACTCGCGGGACACCGTTCTGATGGTGGAGGCGCTGCGGTCCCTGGGGGCCGGCATCACGGAGACGGAGGGCGACGGCCGGTTCGGCCCGGACCTGTTGGTGGAACCGATCGACCCGGCGCGCCCGCTGGGAGCTGCCCGCATCGACTGCGGACTGGCAGGCACGGTCATGCGGTTCGTGCCGCCCCTGGCGGCGCTGTGCAGCGGCGCCGTGGAGTTCGACGGCGACCCGGCGGCGCGGCGCCGGCCCATGTCCCCCACCATCGACGCACTGCGCCGGCTGGGCGTGGACGTGGACGACCGCGGGCTCGGCAGCCTGCCGTTCCGCGTCACCGGCGCGGGTGAAGTGGCCGGAGGCCACCTGGCGATCGATGCCAGCGCCTCCTCGCAGTTCGTTTCCGCCCTCCTGCTGGTCGGTCCCCGTTTCCGCGACGGACTGCACCTCGAGCACACCGGCGACCGCGTGCCGAGCCTGGACCACATTTCCATGACGGTGCGGCTGCTGCGGGACCTGGGCGTGCGCGTCGACGACTCCACCCCCAACCACTGGGTGGTCTCCCCGGGCCCGATCCGTGCCTTCGATACCCGGATCGAGCAGGATCTTTCCAACGCCGGCCCGTTCCTGGCCGCCGCCCTGGCCACCCGCGGCCGGGTCAGGATCCCCAACTGGCCCACTGCCACCACCCAGGTGGGCGACGCCTGGCGGGACATCCTGCCGCGGCTGGGCGCCACGGTCACGCTGGAGGACGGCACCCTGACCGTCACCGGCGGCGCCTCGATCACCGGCGCCGACCTCGCCGACACCAGCGAGCTGGCGCCGACCGCGGCGGCGCTGTGCGCGTTGGCCGACGGCGAGTCCCGCCTGAGCGGCATTGCCCACCTGCGCGGCCATGAGACGGACCGCTTGGCGGCCCTGGTGGCGGAAATCAACCGGCTGGGCGGCGACGCCGAGGAAACGGAAGACGGTTTGCTCATCCGGCCCAAGCCGCTGCACGGCGGCCTGTTCCATTCCTACGAAGACCACCGCATGGCGACCGCCGGCGCCATCCTCGGGTTGGCCGTGCGCGGCGTGGAGGTCGAGGACATCGGCACCACGGCGAAGACGATGCCCGAGTTCCCGCAGCTGTGGCAGGACATGTTCACCGTTGCCCCGGCGGCCTCGGCCAGCGAGGGCTGACGGTGTCGCGCAGCACCGGCAGCTGGGACGAATCGGATGTGCGCATCCGCCCGAACAAGCGCGGTTCCCGTCCGCGCACCAAGGACCGCCCGGCCCACGAGGATGCGGAGCTCGGGCGGATCGTCACCGTCGACCGCGGCCGCTACACCGCCGTCGTCGATGAAGACACTCCCCGCGAGCGCATCGTCGTCGCGGCCCGGGCCCGAGAGTTGCGCCGCACCCCGGTGGTCACCGGAGACTTCGTGGCCCTGGTCGGCGATGTTTCCGGCGAACCCGACAGCCTCGCCCGGCTGGTCCGGGTGGAGGAACGGCGCACCCTGCTGCGCCGCAGCGCGGACGACACCGACCCGGTTGAACGCGCGGTGGTGGCCAACGCCGACCAGCTGGTCATCGTGGTGGCGGCGGCGAACCCCGAACCCCGCACCGGGTTCATCGACCGGGCGCTGGTGGCCGCGTACGACGCCGGGATCCGCCCGCTGCTGTGCGTCACCAAGGCCGACCTGAAGGACCCCGCCGAGCTGCTGTCCAATTACGAGCACCTGGAGCTGCCGGTGATCGTCAGCCGCACCGCCGCCGCCGACGCCCTCGGCGTGGACACCCGCTCCGACGAGGGCCTGTCCGCGCGGCTCGATACCGACGCCGTGGCCGCGCTGCGCGGTTATCTCGACGGCAAGGTCACCGTCACCCTCGGCCACTCGGGCGTCGGCAAGTCCACCATGGTCAATGCGCTCACCGGGGCCCAGCGCGCCACCGGCGGGGTCAACGCCGTTACCGGGCGCGGCCGGCACACGTCGTCGTCGGCCCTGGCGCTGAAGGTCCAGGACTCGCCCGCAGGCACCTGGATCATCGACACCCCGGGCATCCGCTCCTTCGGTCTGGCCCACGTGGACCCTGACCGGATCCTGTCCGCCTTCCCCGACCTGGAGCCCGGCACCGCCGACTGTCCGCGCGGTTGCAAACACGACGCCGCCGCCGTGGGCTGCGGGCTGGACCCCTACGTCGCGGACGGCGGGGCCGGTGACGCGGGGGCGGTGAGGCTTTCGTCGCTCCGCCGCCTGCTGGGGGCCGAAGAGCGCCCCGAGGCCAAGGAACTCGGCACGGTCTAAGGGCCGCCTGCCGGGCCGCAGGCTCCGCCTCCCGCGTCCGCACTTCACTTACCGATAGGTTGAAACCTATGACCCACGCTTCGCAAAGCTACAACGACGATCTGCGCCTGGCCCACGTGATGGCCGACTCCGTGGATGCGCAGACCATGGCCCGCTTCAAGGCCCTCGACCTGAAGGTGGAGACCAAGCCGGACCTGACGCCGGTCACGGACGCCGACCGCGCCGCCGAAGAGGCAATCCGCGGGCAGCTCTCCCGCTCCCGCCCGCGCGACGCCGTGCTCGGCGAAGAATTCGGCAGCAGCGGCCACGGCGCCCGCCGCTGGATCATCGACCCGATTGACGGCACCAAGAACTTTGTCCGGGGCGTGCCGGTCTGGGCCACCCTGATCGCGTTGGTGGACGAGGGGCAGCCGGTAGTCGGGCTGGTCAGCGCGCCGGCATTGGGCAAGCGCTGGTGGGCCGCCAAGGGAACCGGCGCCTACACGGGACGTTCGCTGGCCACCGCGACCCGGCTCCAGGTCTCCGCCGTGGACCGGCTGGAGAACGCGTCGCTGTCCTACTCCAGCCTGGGCGGCTGGAAGGAACGCGGGAACCTGGACGACTTCCTTGGCCTGACCGAATCCGTCTGGCGCACGCGGGCCTTCGGCGATTTCTGGTCCTACTGCCTGGTGGCCGAGGGCGCCGTGGACATCGCCTGCGAACCGGAACTGAACCTCTACGACATGGCCGCCCTGGTGCCGATCGTGACCGAAGCCGGCGGGCGGTTCAGCTCGCTGGAGGGCGAAGACGGCCCGTTCGGCGGCAACGCGCTGGCCACCAACGGCCTGCTCCACGTCGAGGCCCTGCACCGCCTGAACCCCGAACTGCGCGGACAGCGCCCCGCCGGGTCAGCCGCGGCAGCGTACGACGACGAAGCGGCCGGCAGCATCGAGGCCGCCGGCGAGGGCCGGTAGCACGCCGCCGCACCAGGAGCACCACGTGGCACACAGCGGCCCCCGGATGGACGATGAGCGGCGGCGCGCCTACGCCGACACCTTCCAGCAGGGCGGCGAACACTACGACCGCATCCGTCCCGGCTACCCCGACGACGCCGTCGACTGGCTGCTGCCGGCCGGCGCACGGGATGCCGCCGACGTGGGAGCCGGCACCGGAAAGTACACCGCCGCCCTGGCCGCACGCGGACTGCGGGTGGTTGCGGTGGATCCCTCGGCCGACATGCTCGCGCAGCTGCAGCGGAACCTTCCGGGCGTGGCCACCGTGGTGGGCACCGCCGAGGACACCGGCCTCCCCGACGCCGGCATGGACGTGGTCACCGTGGCCCAGGCCTGGCACTGGACCGATCCGTTGCGGGCGAGCACCGAGGCCGCCCGCATCCTCAAGCCCGGCGGGACCCTGGGCCTGGTGTGGAACCAGTTGGATACCGGCGTGCCGTGGGTGCACCGCCTCTCGCGCATCATGCATGCCGGCGACGTGCTCAAGCCCGGTTTCCGCCCCCGAGTCGGCCCGGAGTTCGACCCGCCGGAAGGGCACGAGACCCGGTGGCGGGACCGGCTCAGCACCGGCGACGTGATGGAGCTGGTCAAAACCCGCAGCTACTACCTGCGCGCGACGGAGGCCACCCGGGCGAAAGTCCTGGGCAACCTCGACTGGTACCTGCACGACCATCTGGGCCACTCCCCCGGGGCAATGATCGACCTGCCCTACCTGACCCATAGCTGGCGGGCCAGGAAGATCTGACCCCGGTCCCCGGACATTTTTCTCCCGCGGTTGTTTTGAGGCTGGCCGTCCTGCAAAATTTAGGCATGCCGAAACTTTGGGCGAGGGGGTTCCTGCTGGCCGTTGCCATCGTGCTGGCGGCGACCGGCTGTGCGGCGCCGCCGCAGTCCGCCGCCGCGTCGGAGCGGCCGCTGGTGCTGACCACGTTCACCGTGCTGGCCGACATGGCCGACACAATCGGCGGCGGCCACGTGGAGGTCGCGTCCATCACCAAGGTCGGCGCGGAGATCCACGGCTACCAGCCCACGCCGTCGGACCTGGTGCGGGCGCAGGACGCGGACCTCATCCTGGACAACGGGCTGGGCCTCGAACGCTGGTTCGCACGCTTCCTGAATGCAGTCCCGGCCCCGCACGTGGTCCTCAGCGACGGCGTGGAGCCGGTGGGCATCACCGCCGGAAATTATGCCGGGAAGCCGAACCCGCACGCGTGGATGTCCCCGAAGGCGGCGAAGGTCTATGTGGACAACATCGTGGACGCCTTCAGCCGCCTGCTGCCCGCACACGCCGCCGACTTTCGCCGCAACGGCGCGGAATACCAACGGGAGCTGGACGTGCTGATGGCCGGCCTGGAGTCGGCCTTCGCCGATCCGTCGGCCGTTCCGGCTTTGGTCAGCTGTGAAGGCGCCTTCTCCTACCTGGCCCGCGACGCCGGGTTGCGTGAGGCCTATCTCTGGCCGGTGAACTCCGATGCCGAGGGCACACCCCGGCAAATCAGGGACGTGATCGGCCAGGTCTCCGAGCACCGGATCCCGGCGGTGTTCTGCGAATCGACCGTCAACCCGGAATCGATGCAGCAGGTCGCCGCCGCCACCGGCGCCCGCCTCATCACGCCGCTGTACGTGGACTCCCTCTCGGGACCGGACGGCCCGGTGCCCACCCACCTGGAGCTGATCCGGCACGACATCTCCCTGATCAAGGAAGGACTGGCCCCGTGAGCACCCCCGACCTCCCGCCCGGCGCCGCCGCCATCTCCGTGCTCGGCCTCACCGTGGCCTACAACGACGTCGTCGCCCTGGACCGCGTCTCCGCCACGGTGGCACCGGGAACCATCTGCGGCCTGATCGGGGTCAACGGCTCCGGGAAGTCCACCCTGTTCAAGTCGCTGATGGGACTCGTCCACCCGGCGTCGGGCACGGTGGAACTGTTTGGGCTGTCGCCCCGGCAGTCGCGGAAGCTGAACCTGGCCAGTTACGTGCCGCAGTCCGAAGACGTCGACTGGACTTTTCCGGTCTCCGTGCGCGACGTCGTGATGATGGGCCGCTACGGCCGGCTCGGACCCATGCGCCGCCCCCGCCGCCGGGACCGCGAGGCGGTCGACGCAGCCCTGGAACGCACCGGCCTGAGCCACCTGCAGCACCGGCAGATCGGCGAACTCTCCGGCGGCCAGCGCAAGCGCGCCTTCGTGGCCCGCGGCATAGCCCAGCACGCCGGCCTGCTGCTGCTCGATGAGCCCTTCGCCGGGGTGGACAAGGCCTCCGAGGCGGTCCTGATCGCCCTGCTGAAGGAACTGCGCGACGAGGGCAGGACGATCCTGATCTCCACCCACGACCTGGCCGGCATCCCGCAGCTGTGCGACGAGGCCATCCTGCTGCACCAGAAAATACTCGCGCACGGCCGGCCCGCAGACGTGCTCACCAACGAAAACCTGGCCCTGGCCTTCGGCTCCGCGCTGGCCGGTCCGGGGGAAGGAACACGCAGTGGAGCTGTTTAACTGGTTGCTGGAACCCCTGCAGTACGGGTTTCTTACCCGCGCCCTGGTGGTAACGCTGGCCGCCTCCGTCGTGTCGGCTGTGCTGTCCTGCTGGCTGATCCTGATGGGTTGGTCGCTGATGGGCGACGCGGTCTCCCACGCGGTGCTCCCCGGCGTCGCCCTGGCATACATCGTCGGGGTGCCGTTCTCGCTGGGCGCCTTCATCTTCGGCGCCGCGGCGGTGGCGCTGATCGGCGGCGTGCGATCCTCCACCCGCCTGAAGGGCGACACCGTGATCGGCGTGGTGTTCACGGCGTTCTTCGCGGCCGGGCTGGCCATCATCTCCAAGACGCCCAGCCAAACCGACCTGCAGCACATCCTCTTCGGCAACGTGCTGGGCGTCAGCGACGGCGAACTGCTGCAGGTGCTCATCCTCGGCGCCGTGGCGCTGTGCGTGCTGCTGTTCAAGCGCCGCGACCTGACGCTGTTCGCCTTCGACCGCATCCACGCCCATGCCATCGGGCTCAGCACCCGCTGGCTGTCGGTGCTGCTGCTCGGGCTGCTGGCGATCACCGTCGTCGTCGGGCTGCAGGCGGTCGGCATCGTGCTGGTGGTGGCCATGCTCATCACGCCGGGGGCGACCGCGTTCCTGCTGACCCGCAGGTTCGATGCCATGCTGGCGATCGCCGCCTCCGTCACCGCCGCCGCCTCGGTCGCCGGCATCTACGCCAGCTACTACCTGGACGTCGCCACCGGCGCGGCGGTGGTCCTGGCCCAGGCCCTGGTCTTCCTCGTGGTCTACCTGGGCGCGCCGCGGACCGGGGTAATCTGGCAGTTGGCCCGGCGCCGCACGCGGCGGGGCTCGCCCGCGCAGCCCGGCTCCGCCGCCGCCAACCTGCCGTCCTGACACGTTCGACGAGAGTGAGACGCATGCCCCCGGCCAGGAAAACCGCGCTGAGCAGCGGCTCATCCAGCGTGCAGGACTACGTCAAGGTCATCTACGCCTTCACCGAGTGGCAGGACAAGCCCATCACCTCCTCGCAGCTGGCCGGCCGGCTCGGGGTGGCCAATTCCTCGGTCTCAGAGATGGTGCGCAAGCTGGTGGAACTGCAGCTGGTGGACCACCGGCCGTACAGCGCCATCGAACTGACCGACGCCGGCCGCCGGCTGGCCCTGACCATGGTCCGCCGGCACCGGGTCCTGGAGACCTTCCTGGTGCAGGAACTCGGCTATGCCTGGGACGAAGTCCACGACGAAGCCGAGCTGCTCGAACATACCGTCTCCGACATGTTCATCGACCGGATGGCGGCCAAGCTGGGCCATCCGCAGCGCGATCCGCACGGCGACCCCATCCCGGCGGCGGACGGCACCGTCCACGTCCCCAGCGCGGTGCAGCTGGAAGAACTCGACGGCGGACACACCGGCCGGATCACCCGGATCAGCGACGCCGATGCCGACCTCCTGCGCTTCTTCAGCGCCGAGCGGATCGGACTCGACGACCGGGTGGAAGTGGTCGGCCGGCGCCCCTTCGGCGGTGCGCTGGTGGTCCGGTTCGGCCCGGACGGGGCGGGCCGGGAGCTGGACCTGGGCGACCAGGCGGCCGCCGCCCTGTGGGTGCACGGCGATCCGCACCCCGGCTGCCGGCTCGCTTCGTGAGCACGACGCCGCGCG
>NZ_JBNHGE010000046.1:0-20174 GCF_059090935.1 Arthrobacter sp. Y3223166
GGCGCCCTCGGGCGCCTCGGCGCCTCGATGCCCCGCGCCCGGCCGCGCGTCCGCTTCCAGATGCCGCCCGAGGACGATTCCCCCGCCGCCGCCCGCGACGGCGCCGCAGGCACCGAGTTCTCCCCCGCCCGGCACCCGATCCACTTCGGATTCATGGCCACGGTCGGCGTCGGTTTCGCGCTGCTGCTCTACTTTGTGCTGACCAACGTCGGCGAGCTGCTGGCGTGGATCGCGGCGGCGCTCTTCATTGCCCTGGGGCTCGATCCGATCGTCCGCTGGCTGGAAAGCAAGGGGCTGCCGCGTCCGGCCGGGGTCATCATTGTGGTGCTGATCCTGGCCGGGCTGATCGCGGCGTTCATCTCCACGCTCATCCCGACCATCGTCAACCAGACCACGCAGATCGTGGCCAACGCTCCGCGCTATGTCGAGGACATCCTGAACTCGGCCTTCTTCCAGACGATCGATGCGCAGTTCCAGGTCCGGGAACGCATCGACATCGAACTGGAGCGGTTCTTTGCCAGTTCCGAGAACGTCACGGGCATCTTCGGCGGCGTTCTCGGCGTCGGCAGTGCCGTGCTCCAGGGTGCGTTCGGGGCGCTGATCGTGCTGGTGCTCACGCTGTACTTCCTGGCGTCGCTCCCGGCGCTGAAGGTGTGGGCCTACCGGCTCGCTCCGCGGTCCAAGCGGCGACAGGTGCAGCGCCTGTCCGAAGAAATCACCGGCAGCGTGGGCAGCTATGTGATCGGCCAGGCCTGCGTGGCCCTGATTAACGCGGCGGTGGCGTTTATAGCCATGACCATTGCGCAGGTGCCGTTCACGGCCTTGCTGACCTTCGTCGTCGGCCTGCTGGCCTTCATCCCGCTGATCGGGGCCGTGATCGCCGGCGGGTTCGTCTCGCTGGTTGCCCTGACCGTGGGCTGGCAGCCGGCGCTGCTGTTCGCCGTCATCTACTTTGCCTACCTGCAGATCGAGGCCTACTTCGTCTCGCCGCGCATCATGCAGCGCGCGGTGGCCGTCCCCGGCGCGGTTGCCGTGATCGCCGTGATTGCCGGCGGTTCGCTGATGGGTGTGCTGGGCGCCCTGATGGCGATTCCGGCCGCGGCGTCGGTGATGCTGCTGCTGAAGGACGTCTTCATCGTCCGGCAGGACCGGAACTGAGGCCGGGTCAGCGGTAGCGGAAACTGCGGGTCTGCCAGCAGCGCGGATGCCAGTGCCGCCGCTCGGCCAGCGCCGTCTCGCCGCCGAACAGCGAGTCGGCCTGCCAGGCGACGAGGTGCTCGATCCCCGGGCCGATCGTCCGGTTGCAGCCCGGGCAGGTGTACTCCTTGGCGGCGTTCGACGGGGTGATGCGCCGCACGTTCCATTCGCCGTCGGGCGCGTTCTGGCGCTCCGGAATGCCGGCGCGGGCGCGGTCCAGGTCCAGCTCGTTGGCCCGCGTCCACTTGCTGCTGCCCGCCCCTGAGCGGCGGCGCGGGCGGTTGGAACGGGGCATGCCACCATTCTGCCCCACCGGCGCGGCCCCGGCCGAACCGCGCCCTCCCGGCTGCACCGGACCGACCACGCAGCGGGCACCGGTAAAGTGGCCTACTGTGCGTCTTGTCATTGCCCGTTGCTCCGTTGACTACATCGGCCGCCTCCGCGCCCACCTGCCGCTGGCCACCCGCCTGCTGATGGTGAAGGCGGACGGCTCCGTCCTGATCCATTCCGACGGCGGTTCCTACAAGCCGCTCAACTGGATGAGCCCGCCGGCGAATCTCCGGGTGGCGGAGCCGGAGGCCGACGACGCCTCCTCGGGCGTCCGCGAAGTCTGGCACGTCCAGCATGCCAAGAGCGACGACCGCCTGGTGATCAGCATCCACGAGCACCTGCACGAATATAGCCACGACCTCGGCGTGGACCCTGGGCTGGTCAAGGACGGCGTGGAGGCCGACCTGCAGCGCCTGCTGGCCGAACAGATTCACCGCCTCGGCCCCGGCCACACCCTGGTGCGGCGCGAATACATGACGGCGATCGGGCCGGTGGACATCCTGGCCCGCAACGCCGACGGCGGGACCGTGGCCGTGGAGCTCAAGCGCCGCGGCGACATCGACGGCGTGGAGCAGCTGACCCGCTATCTGGAGCTGCTCAACCGCGATCCCCTGCTGGCTCCGGTCAAGGGCATTTTCGCGGCCCAGCAGATCAAGCCGCAGGCGCGCGTGCTTGCCGCCGACCGGGGCATTGAATGCCTGACCCTCGATTACGACGAGATGCGCGGCGTGGACGACGCCGACTCCCGCCTGTTCTGACGCTCCGGCGGGCGTGCAACAGCGCGCGCTCTCATGCCGCTGGTGCCGCGCTCGTCGCCCGCCTGGCGGTAGTTAACTCCGCGCCGAACTCTCGCTTAATAAAAGATTGAATTGTTCTTTGTACCGTTGACCGCCCATGGGGCTTATGTGATGCTTAACTCAGTCTTTGTGTAGGTGTGGTTTTCATGCTCGCAAGACGTGTTGCGAGTGTGAAGCTCCACGGCGTCCGGCCTTCAGGCTTGTCGTTTGGATCTTCCACGGAGTAACCGGGTTGGTACGAGGTGTGCCGGCTTGTTTTTGTTTCACGATGAGGAGATTTAAATGGCACAGGGGACCGTTAAGTGGTTTAACGCGGAAAAGGGCTTCGGCTTCATCACACCGGATGAGGCCGACGGCGACGTCTTCGTACACTACTCTGAAATCCAGTCGGGCGGATTCAAGACCCTCGACGAAAACCAGCGCGTGAGCTTCGAGATCGGCCAGGGCGCCAAGGGCCCCCAGGCCACCGGCGTCACTGTCATCTAGCTTCGGCTTGGCAGGGCGGGCCGTCCACGGCACCGCCACGCACACAGAACCCCTCCGATGCCTTCGGAGGGGTTCTGTGTATCCGGCGTCGGACGTTGCGGCGTCAGGCGGGAAGCTTCGGCGGTCCCAGCCGGACCACGTCTCCGCCCAGTGCGCGCAGGCGTTCGTCGAACCGCTCGTATCCCCGGTCAATGTGCTCGACGCCGTGGATCTCGGTGGTGCCGTCGGCCACCAGCCCCGCGATCACCAGCGCGGCGCCGGCCCGGATGTCGTTGGCCTCGACCGGTGCGCCGGAGAGTTGCGGCACGCCCTTGATCAGCGCGTGGTGCCCGTCCAGCCGCACCACCGCTCCCAGCCGGGCCAGTTCGGAGGTGAAACCCCAGCGCGCTTCGAAGACGTTTTCCGTCACCATGCCGTGCCCGTCCGCCACGGCATTCAGCGCGACGACGAACGGCTGCAGGTCCGTGGGAAAGCCGGGGTACGGCAGCGTGGAGACGTTGATCGGCCGCGGGCGCTCCGGTCCTTCCACCGTGAATCCGTCGTCCCTGCTGGTGATCCGGCAGCCGGCCTGTTCCAGCTTGTCCAGGACCACGGCCAAGTGGCCGGGGTTGGACCTGGCCACGTCCACGGTTCCACCGGTGACGGCAGCGGCGAAGGCCCAGGTCCCGGCGACGATCCGGTCCGGCACGGTGCTGTGGCGCACGGGCTGCAGGCTCTCCACGCCGGTGATGACCAGCGTGGGCGAGCCGATCCCTTCGATCCGGGCACCCATCGAGACCAGCAGGTCCGCGATGTCGGTGATCTCCGGTTCCCGCGCCGCGTTGTCGATCACCGTCACTCCCCGGGCCAGGGTCGCGGCCATCATCAGGTTTTCGGTGGCGCCGACCGACGGATACGGCAGGCGGTGGTGGGTCCCGTGCAGCCCCTGCGGCGCCTTGGCCACCAGGTAGCCGTGGTCGATGCTGATGCTGGCGCCCATCTGTTCCAGCCCGGCCCGGTGCATGTCCAGGCCGCGGCTGCCGATGGCGTCTCCCCCGGGCAGTGCCACTTCCGCCTGCCGGCAACGTGCCACGAGCGGGCCGAGCACGGAAATGGAGGCTCGCATGGCGCGGACCAGGTCGTAGTCTGCCTGGTGGGCCGGCTCCTCCGGGACGTCGATGTGGACGCTGGCGGCGTCCACGTCGTAATCCACCGCGCAGCCGAGCCGGCGCAGCAGTTCGGACATGATCCAGACGTCTTGGATGTCCGGCACATTCGTGATCGTGGAGCGGCCCTGGGCCAACAGCACCGCGGCCATCAGCTTCAGGACGCTGTTCTTGGCGCCGGGAACCTCCACCCGCCCGTTCAGCGAGCTGGGGCCGTGCACCACGATCACGTTCTCCATGGAAACCATCCTACGGTTGGGGCGGGACTGTGCCGGTTACGAACGGCTGTGCCGGTTAAAGGCGGACGGCGCGGCTCCCGGAAGAGCCGCGCCGCAGAGGAATCTCAGCGCCAGGTGCCGATGCCGATCACCGGCCCGGCTTCCAGCCAGGACGAGAGACCCGCATAGACGTCGAAGGTCATGGCCATCGACAAATCCTGTTTTTCGTGCGTGAGCATCACGACGATCGCACCGGGCTGGATCTTGGCCCGCTCGGTTTCGGTCGGCTGCCGCCAGCCCTGCAGTTCCAGGGAACTGCGCCGGAACCGGTAGCGCGGTTTAGGACTCAACGACAGCAGGCGCAGCCATTCCAGGTGCGTGTCCGTATAACGACAAACCCCCATCTGCCAGCTGCCGGGCAGCATGGCGATGGAGGCGTCGAAGGTGCCCAGGGCGCGCCGCAGCTGGTAGCGGCGCACCCCGAAGGCGACCAGTGCCAACACCAGCAGCAGGAAGACTGCGGCCAGTATGGCGAACGTGACGTCGAGACCGTTCACCGGCGGCTAGCGGGTTCCCGCCGTAGCCTCGTCGCCCACCGTCGCGTTGTCTGCGACGATGACGACCCGGTTGCTGTCGACCGAGAAAAACCCGCCGTCGACATTCACGTTGATGCGCTCACCGGAGACCGGCTCGATGACCAGCTCGCCGGCGGCCAGGACCGCCAGCACCGGGCTGTGCCCGGGCAGGATCCCGATCTCGCCGTCGCTGGTCCGCGCCCTGACCATTGTTGCCGGGCCGGACCACACGAAGTGGTCGGCGGCAACAATCTCAACTTCCAGTTCAGCAGAAATATTAGCCACAGGCCTTACTTCCCGGTCTGTTCCTGGATCTTGGCCCACTGGCGCTCCACGTCGTCCAGGCCGCCCACGTTGAAGAAGGCCTGCTCGGCGATGTGGTCGAGCTCGCCGTCGCAGATGGCCCGGAAGCCTTCCACGGTGTCCTTGATGGAGACCGTGGAACCCTCGACGCCGGTGAACTGCTTGGCGGTGTAGGTGTTCTGCGACAGGAACTGCTGGATGCGGCGGGCGCGGGCGACGACGATCTTGTCCTCTTCGCCCAGTTCGTCAATGCCGAGGATGGCAATGATGTCCTGCAGTTCCTTGTTCTTCTGCAGGATCTGCTTCACGCGGACCGCGGTGTTGTAGTGGTCCTGCCCGATGTACTGCGGATCCAGGATGCGCGACGTCGAGGTCAGCGGATCCACGGCCGGGTACAGGCCGCGCGAGGCGATTTCACGGGACAGCTCCGTGGTCGCGTCCAGGTGGGCGAAGGTCGTCGCCGGTGCCGGGTCGGTGTAGTCGTCCGCGGGGACGTAGATCGCCTGCATCGAGGTGATCGAGTGGCCCTTGGTGGAGGTGATGCGTTCCTGCAGCACGCCCATCTCGTCGGCCAGGTTCGGCTGGTAGCCCACGGCCGAGGGCATGCGGCCCAGCAGCGTGGAAACCTCGGAACCGGCCTGCGTGAAGCGGAAGATGTTGTCGATGAACAGCAGCACGTCCTGCTTCTGCACATCGCGGAAGTACTCCGCCATGGTCAGGGCGGACAGGGCCACGCGCAGACGCGTTCCCGGCGGCTCATCCATCTGGCCGAACACCAGCGCGGTGTCCTTGAGCACGCCGGCTTCTTCCATTTCCACCCAGAGGTCGTTGCCCTCGCGGGTACGCTCGCCAACGCCGGCGAACACCGACGTGCCGCCGAAGTTGCGGGCCACACGGGTGATCATTTCCTGGATCAGCACGGTCTTGCCCACGCCGGCGCCGCCGAAGAGCCCAATCTTGCCGCCCTTGATGTACGGGGTCAGCAGGTCGATCACCTTGATGCCGGTCTCCAGCATCTCGGTGGAGCCTTCCAGCTCGGCGAAGTTCGGTGCCTTGCGGTGGATGGGCCAGCGCTCGGTGATTTCCAGCTGGGAGGCTTCGACGTCGAGCGGCTCGCCCAGGACGTTGAAGATGTGGCCCTTGACGCCGTCGCCCACGGGCACGGTGATCGGGGAGCCGGCGTCCTGGACCGTGGTGCCGCGGACCAGGCCGTCGGTGGCCTGCAGCGAGATCGCGCGGACCAGGTTGTCGCCCAGGTGCTGCGAGGTCTCGAAGGTAATAGTGCGGGTCTCGCCGTTGAGGGTCACCTCAGCGGTGAGGGCGTTGTACATTGCGGGGATTGCGTCCGCCGGAAATTCGACGTCGACAACCGGGCCGATGACACGGGCGATACGGCCGGTAGCGCCCGTAGCGACGGAACCGGTTCCGTGCTCGATGGTTTGGGCAGTCATCTTTCTCACTTCTCAGTTTCGATGGCGTGGTTATGTGTGCTGTTGCTGCAGGGACTTATCAGGACGCCGCCAGGGCGTCCGCGCCACCGACAATCTCGGTGAGTTCCTGCGTAATCTCTGCCTGGCGCGCGTTGTTGCGCAGACGGGTGTACTTCTCGATCAGGTCCGTGGCGTTGTCGCTGGCCGACTTCATCGCGCGCTGGCGTGCAGCGAGCTCGCTGGCAGCGGCCTGGAGCAGGGCTGCGAAGATGCGCGACTCGATGTAGCGCGGCAGCAGTGCGTCCAAAACCTGCTCGGGCTCCGGCTCGTACTCGTACAGCGGCAGCAGATCGGTCTCTGCGGTGGCCTCTTCTTCCACAACCTCCAGCGGCAGCAGTCGGATGACCGCGGGCTCCTGGGTAACCATGGACTTGAAGCGGGTGTAGACAATGTGGAGCTCGTCTACGCCACCGTCCTCATACGGCGTGTTGAAGTCGGAGAGCAGTGCCTCGCCGATCTCGCGGGCGGTCGCGAACTCAGGAGCGTCCGTTCCGCCCGTCCAGACCTGCTGGTACTGAATGTTCCGGAAGTCGAAGTAGGCCTGCGCCTTGCGGCCGACCAGGTAGTGGCGGACTTCCTTGCCTTCTCCATGAAGCAGCTCGGTCAGGGACTGGGCCTGCTTCAGCACCGACGCGGAGTACGATCCCGCCAGACCGCGGTCGGAGGTCAGCACGAGCACGGCGGCCCTGCGGATCTGCTCCGGCTCGGTGGTCAGCGGATGGTCGATCTCGGACTGCGAGGCCACGGCAGAAACGGCACGGGTGATCGCATTGGCGTACGGCAACGAGGCCGCGACGCGGCTGCGGGCCTTGCCAATGCGTGAGGCGGCGATCAGCTCCATCGCCTTGAAGATCTTCCGCAGCGACGAAGTCGATGCGATCTTCTGGCGGTAGACCCGAATCTGGGCTCCCATACTCTTCCTTTCCTCGTCCTCGGCGGCCGGACGGAACCCTCACGTGGTTCCGCCCGGCCAACGAAGATGAATTAGCGCTTCTGCTTGACGATCTGTTCCTGGGCGACTTCGTCTTCGGCCAGGGGGTCGTACTCTTCGTGGCCGGCGCCGACCAGACGGCTGTCGCCCTCCCCGAAGAAGCCCTGCTTGAAGTCCACGATCTGCGACTTCAACTCGTCCACCGTCGAATCCTCGAGCAGATTCGTCTGGGCGATCGTCGTCAGCACCGAGCTGCGGTGCCGCAGGTGCGAGAGGAACTCAGTCTCGAACCGGGTGACGTCCTCGACCGGAACATCGTCCAGGTAGCCGTTGGTGCCGGCCCAGATGGACACGACCTGGTTTTCCACAGGGTACGGCGTGTACTGGCCCTGCTTCAGCAGTTCCATGAGGCGCGCACCGCGGGTCAGCTGCTGGCGCGACGCCGCATCGAGGTCCGAGGCGAACATGGCGAACGCCTGCATGTCGCGGTACTGGGCCAGGTCCAGCTTCAGCGTGCCGGAGACCTTCTTCATGGCCTTGACCTGTGCCGCACCGCCCACGCGGGAGACGGACACGCCGACGTCCACGGCGGGACGCTGGTTGGCGTTGAACAGGTCGGACTGCAGGAAGATCTGGCCGTCCGTGATGGAGATGACGTTGGTCGGGATGTAGGCCGAGACGTCGTTCGCCTTGGTCTCGATGATCGGCAGGCCGGTCATCGAACCCGCGCCCATCTCGTCGGAGAGCTTGGCACAACGCTCCAGCAGGCGGGAGTGCAGGTAGAACACGTCGCCCGGGTAGGCTTCGCGTCCCGGCGGGCGGCGCAGCAGCAGCGACACGGCGCGGTAGGCTTCGGCCTGCTTGGAGAGATCATCAAAGATGATCAGGACGTGCTTGCCGGAGTACATCCAGTGCTGGCCGATGGCCGAACCGGCGTAGGGCGCCAGGTACTTGAAGCCGGCGGGATCGGAGGCCGGGGACGCCACGATGGTGGTGTACTCCAGCGCACCCTTGTCCTCCAGGGTCTGGCGGACGGCGGCGATGGTCGACGCCTTCTGGCCGATCGCCACGTAGATGCAGCGGACCTGCCGGTTGACGTCGCCGGACTCCCAGTTGGCCTTCTGGTTCAAGATGGCGTCGACGGCGATGGCGGTCTTGCCGGTCTGGCGGTCGCCGATGATCAGCTGGCGCTGTCCGCGGCCGATCGGGATCATCGCGTCGATGGCCTTCATGCCGGTCTGCAGCGGCTCGTGCACGGACTTGCGCTGGGTAACGCCGGGAGCCTGCAGCTCCAGTGCGCGGCGCTCGTGCGATTCGATCGGGCCCTTGTCGTCGATGGGCAGGCCCAGCGGGTCCACGACGCGGCCGAGGAAGGCGTCGCCGACCGGTACGGACAGGATCTCACCGGTGCGGTGAACTTCCATGCCTTCTTCGATGCCGGTGAATTCACCGAGGATCACGACGCCGATTTCGCGGGTGTCGAGGTTCTGGGCCAGGCCCAGGACGCCGTTCTCGAAACGCAGCAGTTCGTTCGCCATGGCCGAGGGAAGACCCTCGACACGGGCGATGCCATCGCTGGCGGTGGTCACGTGGCCGACTTCGACCCGCTCGGCGCTTCCGGGTTCATAGGACGCCGCGAACTCGTTCAGCGCATTGCGGACGTCGTCGGCGTTGATGGTCAATTCGGCCATCTGCAGTCCCTGCTCTCCTGTGTTTATGATCATCGCGTGGTGCGCGACGACCGGTGTGTTTTTCAGTCTGTGTGAGGCTTCCGGCCCAGTCTCCGCGAGGAGGCTAAACCGCGAGACTCCGGCGGAGCTCGGCCAGGCGGGAGATCACGGACGCATCCACGACCTCATCCCCGACCATGACCCGCACGCCGCCAACCAGCCGTGGATCCACGTTGAAGTGGATCCGCAGCTCCCGGCCGTACAACCGGTTGAGCCCGGCCTGCAGGCGGCTCATCTGTTCGCTGGTCAGCGGACGGGTAACGCTGACCTCCGCGATCCAACGCTGCTGGCGCTTGGCCACCAACTGGATGAACCGCTCTACCAGGGCCGTGGGCTTGATGCCGCGCGGGGCGGTTACCGCCTGCCGGATCAGCAGCTGTGCCACGGGGCCCGCGGCCGGCACCAGCTTCAGCGCCAGCGCCGATTTGGCTTCGTCCGAAGCCTGGGGTTCCAGCAGGGCACGCTGCAGGCCGTGGTCCGACCCGACAATGCGGTTGAACGCGAACAGGTCCCTCTCCAGACCTTCGAGTCCGTCAACACCCTGGCCCTCTGCGACTGCGACAGCCGTCGTGGCCGCCAAGGTCTCCAAGGCGTCCCCGATGTCGCGCGCAGAGGCCCAACGCGCGGCAGCCAACGAGGTGGCGATGGCCCGGGCATCCGCCGAGACCTTCCCCTCGAGGAGGCGGCCGAACATGTCGGCCTTCTCGCTGCTGTCGCGCGCCGGATCGGTCAGGGCACGGCGCAGACCGGCATTGCTGTCCAGCAGGCCCAGGATCCCAAAGAGTTCCTCTGCCAGGGACAGCGAAGCGGTGGGAAGCTTAGCCTCCAGTTCCTGCTGTGCCGCTTTCAGTGACTCGCTCGATACACCGGCCATTATTTAGCAGCACCTGCACTCTGAGACTCAAGGTCGGCGAGGAAGCGGTCCACGACGCGGGCAGCGCGTGCGTCGTCGTTCAGCGACTCGCCGACAATCCTGCCGGCCAGTTCGGTGGCCAGGGTGCCGACTTCGCTGCGCAGCGATGTCACGGCTGCCTGACGCTCTGCATCAATCTGGACCTGGGCCTGCTCGCTGATGCGTGCAGCCTCTGCCTGGGCCTTTTCCTTCAGCTCCGCCAGGATCTGGGCGCCTTCGGCGCGGGCGTCCTCGCGGATGCGGTTGGCTTCCGCGCGGGCGTCCATCAACTGCTGCTTGTACTCGTCCAACGCAGCGCTGGCTTCGGCCTGGGCGGCCTCCGCCTTGGCAATCCCGCCCTCGATGGCTTCGGTGCGCTCCGCATACGTCTTCTCGAACGCCGGAACGACGAACTTGGCGACGATGTACATGAGAATCGCGAAGCCGATCAGCGTGACGACGATTTCCCAGACGTTAGGGATCAGAGGGTTTGCACCCTCCGCGGCGGCGAGGATCATAGCCTGATTCATATCTCACCCGTCCTATCTACTCGGTGTGGATGGTCCGCGTTGCCCTGTTAGAGGACGAACGCGAACACCAGACCAAGAATGGCCAAAGCTTCAGTCAGCGCGAGACCCAGGAATGCGATCGGCTGCAGCACGCGCTGTGCCTCCGGCTGGCGGGCAACGCCGTTGATGTAAGCAGCGAACACGAGGCCCACACCGATGGCACCGCCGATAGCGGAGAGACCGTAACCGACGAGGTTGATATTGCCTTCCATTATTTTCCTTTCAAGATGCCCCAATGGGCAGGTTGTTGGTTCAGGTTCTTCCCCAGCGGGGAAATTTAGTGTTCCTCGGCCAAGGAGCCTTGGATGTAGATCGCGGTCAGCAGGACGAACACGTACGCCTGCAGGACCTGGATCAGGATTTCGAAGAAGTACATGCCCACGCCGCCGGCCAGCGTCAGGATGCCCAGCGGCTTCAACCAGAAGTCGGCATCCATGATCAGGAATTCGGATCCGGCGGCAGCCAGCATGATGATCAGGTGGCCGGCCAGCATGGTGGCGAAGAGACGCAGGCTGTGCGTGACCGGGCGGACCAGGAAGGTGGAGATGATTTCGATGAGGACGACCAGCGGGAGGATCGCCTTCGGCACGCCGGACGGAACGACGGCGAGCTTGAAGTAGGCGATGCCGTGCTTCTTGATGCCCAGGACGATCCACGTAATGTAGACGACGCCGGCCAGGGCGTAGGCCGTGCCCACGTGCGACGGGGTCGGCAGCTGCAGCAGCGGAATGGAGCCGAAGAGGTTGTTCACCAGGATGAAGAAGAACAGTGCCATCAGCAGCGGGACGAACGGCCTGAAGTCGCGCTCACCGATGATGTCCTTGCCCACCGAGTTGCGGACGAAGTTGTAGCTCATTTCGCCCAGGTGCTGCAGCTTGCCGGGAACAAGCTGGCGGCGGCGGGAGGCCGCCACGAAGAACCAGGAAATCAGTGCGACGGACAGCAGGACCAGCAGCATCTGCTTGCCGAAGCCCTCACCGTACGGGGCCATCCACGGGAGAACCTCCGGTAGATGCATATCTTCGAGGCTCGGTGGGACGAAGCCACCTTCATCAGCGGCCGCCGGAAGCGCAAGCGCGATCAACGCGTTTCCTCTCTGCAGTGTCCATCTTTGGGCGTTTCAGGGTGGGTCGCCATCGAGGCAGGCCACCATATAAAGTTTTCTGACATTTAGGTGTGGTCCCCCGCGCCATCCTCATGGCGGCGCCGGGCGCCGCGCGTGAGGTTGTGTTTGCGGGCCAGATAATATCCGCCTCCAGCGCCCAGAACGGCGCCGACGAAAATCAGCCAGCGGGTATCCAACAGATAGTCCAAACCCCAGCCTACCAAACCCCAGGCGATGATCCCGCCAAGGATATAGGTGAGGACGGTGTTGCCGCCCTGGTAGGTGGAATCGTCCCCGGAACCGCTCCGCGCGGGGCCGGATGTGCCTTTAGAGGCCATGTCCGATTTCCCCTTCCGAATGCTGCCGACGGTCCGCCGGCTCCGGTTCGGGGTCGGCGTACAACTGGTGCCGGGTGCGCGAGAAGGCGAACACTTCGGCCGCCTGCCAGACCACCACGGTGGCCACCGCCGCAACAAAGAACCAGGTCCGCTCGAGCCACATCGGGGTGCCGATGAGGAAGAGAGCCGCCCCAAAGCCCACTACTTTGATGATGTAGGTGGCGATGAAGGCACCGATGGCGCCGGAAGGATTGGACCGCCCCACGTAGTGGCCCACCAGCAGGCTGATCGCGAAGAACAGCACCACCAGCGTCGCGCCGAGCAGGGCACTCAGGGCACCGGCCGCACCCGCCGCCACCGTTGACATCACGATGACCAGCCCGGCGGTTGCACCGCCGGCGACCAGGGCGGACCGCAGGATCTTCAGCCACGGCGACCGGGTGGGACCGGATGCAGCGACAGCTGCGCCAGCGGCGGAGTGGCCGTCGTGGCGTGAAGCGCGCATTGGTAGTCCGTTTTCGATCGCGGTGCGGGGCGGGCCGGAACGGCCGGGTTTATTCTACATGAGATAGAACTTGCCGACGAGTCGGGCCCCGCCGTTACGCCGCCCGGTTGGCGGCGTTGGATGAGCGGCGGCTGAAGAGCACCGGCGCCCGCAGGTAAAAAACAACGACGGCGGCGCACGCGGCGATGGCTGCCGCCTTGCCCGCGAGGCCCGATTCGGCCGCCAGGTAGCCGCAGAAACCGGTCAGCAGCGAACAGCCGGTGACCAGCAGCGCCGACTGCACGTGGCTGAAGCCCACGTCCGTCAGCCGCTGGTAGGCGTGCTGCCGGTGCGGCGTGTACCACCGCTCCCCCGCGCTGATCCGGCGCAGCAGCGTGGCGAGCGTGTCGGCCAGGTAGATGGCCACCGGACCCAGCAGGTACTCCGCCTGCACGCCGTCCAGAAAGGCGGTGATGCCCAGCATGGCCAGGCCCGCCCCCAGCAGGTAGCTGCCGACGTCGCCCAGGAAGACGTTCCCGCGGCCCAGGTTCCAGGGCAGGAACGCCACAAAGGCGGCCGCCACCACGGTCCCGCCGACCACCAGCCAGCCGTGGCCGGTGATGGCGCCGGTAGCGGCGAACATCAGTCCGACGGCCGTGCCGTGCAACCCGGAAATCCCGTTGATGCCGTCCATGAAGTTGGCGATGTTGATGTAGGCCGCCAGGGCGAGGGCGCCCAGCGGCAGCCACCACCACGTCTGGCCGGTGAGTCCGATGGCCAGTGCGGCGCCGCCGAGTCCGATGCCCAGCTGCAGCGCGGCCCGGCCGCGGATGGACAGTCCCCGAAAGTCTTCGATCCAGCCCAACAGCGCGGCGGCGGCGGCCACCCCGGCGACCGCGAGCAGCAGTTGCGGCGCCTCGACGGCGCCTCCGAGCGCGGCGATCAGCAGCCCCGCCAGCAGCCCGGCCGCCACCGTGATGCCCACGCCGCGGACGACGACGCGGGTGTGCGAGGACCGCTCGTTCGGCACGTCGAGCACGCCCAGCCGCTTCAGCACCGGGATCAGCGCGAACGGCAGCAACAGGCTGAGCAGGAGGGCCGCGGCAACGGCCACCACGGCTGCGGTCACGACGCCCGCTCCCGCCCGTCGTCCTTGAGCCCGGCCTCGAGTTCGTCGTCGGCGGATGCTGCCGGCGGGACCACGTCGTCGGCGGCCACTGCCCCCGGGACCACGTCGTCGAGTTCGTCGTCAGCGGCCGCTGCCGCCGGGACCACGTTTATCGCCCCGGTCGAGGCCGAGATCAGGTCCTGCCGGCTCTTCCACTCGGCCAGGCTCATCAGGTTCGGGTCCAGGCCCTCGATGGAGGCGTGCGAGATTTTGGGGTGCAGGGGACGGGAATCGCTTTCGCCCTCCCCGATCAGGTCCTCGTGCAGCTTTTCGCCGGGGCGCAGGCCGGTGAAGACAATTTCCACGTCCTTGCCCGACATCGCGATCATCCGCTCGGCGACGTCCAGGATCTTCACCGGTTCGCCCATGTCGAGGATCAGCACTTCCCCGCCGCTGCCGATCGCGCCGGCCTGGATCACCAGCTGGCAGGCTTCCGGAATTGTCATGAAGAACCGGGTGGCCGCGGCGTCGGTGACCGTGACCGGACCGCCCTTGCGGATCTGCTCGCTGAACAGCGGCAGCACCGAGCCGCGGCTGCCCAGCACGTTGCCGAACCGGACGGAGACGTACTTCTGCCCGGTCTGCTGCGCCACCCAGGCCGTCAGCTTCTCCGCCACGCGCTTGGAATGGCCCAGCACGGTGGTGGGGTTGGCGGCCTTGTCGGTGGAGATGTTGACGAAGGTCGCCACGTGCGCGGCGCGGGCCGCGCGCAGCACGTTCAGCGAACCGAGCACGTTGGTCTTCCAGGCCTCCTCCGGGTACTGCTCCAGCAGCGACACGTGCTTGAGCGCCGCGGCGTGGAACACCACTTCCGGCTTCCGGTCGAGGAAGATGGCCTCGAGGGCGGCGGGGTCGCGGATGTCGGCCAGCACGGTGTCCCTGCCCGTGAGCAGGCCCTTGCCGGTGATCGAGATCTGCGTGCCCTGCAGCCCGGTCTCGTCGCGGTCCAGCATGATCAGCTCGGCCGGCTGGAAGGCGTGGATCTGGCGGCACAGTTCGGAACCGATGGACCCGCCGGCGCCCGTGACCAGCACGCGCTTGCCGGTGACGTAGTGGGCAATCTCTTCGACGTGGATATCCACCGGCTGCCGCCCGATGAGGTCCTCGATGTCCACCTCGCGGAAGGAAAAGTCCTGGCGGCCGGTGAGCATTTCCTTCAGCGGCGGCACCACCAGCACCCGCATGTTCCGGCCCGCGATGCTGTCGGAAATCTGCCGCATCCGCGCGGAGTCGATGTCCGCGATCGCCACCAGCAGCACGGTCGCCCCGGTGCGCTGCGCTATCTCCGGCAGGTCCTCCATCCGGCCCAGCACGGGGACTGAGGCGATGCGCAGGTGCTTTTTGGCCGGATCGTCGTCGATCAGCCCCACCGGCAGCCAGGGCGAGGCCGGGTCGTTGCTCATCCGGGTCACGATGTTGTTGCCGACGAAACCGGCGCCGTAGATCAGCGTCCGCTCCGCCTCGTCGCCCGGTTTGGCCTTGCTTTCCACGTACATCCGCTTCAGGTAGCGGACGGCGGCCATGAACAGGCAGGCGAACGGGAAGGCGATCAGGCCGGTGCCGCGCGCGATGCCCAGCGAGATGCCGAACAACAGCAGTCCGACGCTGAGGATCAACGACACCGAGATGGTCACCATGACCAGCAGCTTGGCCTCGTGGAAGCTGCCGAAACTGTAGCGGCCCTTATAGAGGGCGAACGCAGACCCGACGGCCATCTGGGCCGCGATGGCCACCGCGCAGAGCAGGATAATGCCGGGAATCTTGGTCAGGCTCAGCGTCATCTCGTAGCGCAGGAAGACGGCCAGCACGATGGCCAGGACCCAGGCCAGGGAGTCCAGCAGGATCTGCGACCAGAGCCACAGGGCCCGGTCGCTGCTGGCGGTCTTGCCGCGGGGAAGAGCGGAATCGTGGCTCATGCCTCTACGGTCTCCCCCAGGCCCAGGATGCCCGGCACGACGGTGCGCAGGGCCTCCAGGCTGATCGTGCCCTCGCGGACCACCCGCAGTGTGGCGGAGGTGCAGTCGACGATGGTGGAGGGAACCGCCGTCGTGCCGTCCACGGGCCGGAAGCCGTCTTCCAGGTAGACCTCCACCGACTCGGCCAACTGTTCCTTGGCCTGCGCGGCCGTCTGCGCCGACGGCTGCCCGGTGCGGTTCGCGGAGGACACGGCCAGCGGTCCGGTGGCCGCCAGCAGTTCCAGCGCCAGTTCGTCGTCGGGCATGCGCAGGGCGACGGTGCCCTTGGTCTCGCCCAGGTCCCAGGTCAGCGACGGCTGCGCGCGGAAAATCAGGGTCAGCCCGCCGGGCCAGAAGGTGTCGGCGAGGGCCCGGGCCTCGTCGCTCACGTCGGTGGCCAGCCCGTCCATGGTCTGCGGCCGCGGCACCAGCACCGGCGGGGGCATTTTGCGCCCGCGTCCTTTGGCGGCCAGCAGGGTGGCCACGGCCTGCGGCGAGAACGCGTCGGCGGCGATCCCGTAGACGGTATCGGTCGGCAGGACAACGCACTGCCGGTCGGCGATGGCGGCTTGGGCTGCCGCCAGTCCCTCGCTGCGGGCGGCGGCGTCGTCGCAGTTATACGTAGTGCTCACAGACTCATTGTTCCATTCTCATAACCGTCGGGCCGACGTGGCCCGCTCGCGCCCGGTCAGATCGTAACGGGTGGCTACCTGGTCCCAGCATCCGGCCGAGCGCAGGAGGGAGTGCACGGCAGCGGCCTGGACTTCGGCGTGCTCCATGATGAGATGGCCGCCCGGCTTCAGCAGCCGCGCGGCCGTCGCCGCCGTCGCCGCCGGCAGTTCCATGCCGTCCGCTCCCCCGCCGTAGAGCGCCATCTGCGGGTCGTGCTCGGCCACTTCGGGCTCGCGCGGGACCGCTTCGGCGGGGATGTACGGCGGATTGGAAACGACGACGTCGAACGTTCCGTCGTGCGCGGACAGCGCGGTGCGCAGGTCCTCCCGCAGGAGGGTGACGCCCAGCGGCGCCAGGTTCCGTTCGGCCCAGGCGTGGGCGAGGGCGCTCAGTTCCACCGCGTAGACGGTGGCCGTGGGAACTTCGCTGGCCACGGCGGCGGCGATCGCGCCGGAGCCGGTGCCCAGGTCCACCACTTTGGCCGCGGGCAGGGCGCGGGCGCGGTCGATTGCGTGCTGGGCAACGGTTTCGGTTTCCGGCCGCGGGACGAACACGCCCGGTCCCACCTGCAGTTCGAGATGCCGGAAATAGGCGCGGCCGGTGATGTGCTGCAGCGGGATGCGGGTGGCCCGCTCGGCCACCAGGTCCTCGAGCCCGGGCGGAGCTTCCGCTCCCAGCAGCGCCAGCGCGCGGACTCGCCCCGGGGAGACGCCCAGCAGGTGTGCGGCGAGCAGTTCGGCGTCCACCCGCGGCGAGGGGACGCCGGCCTCGGCCAGCCGCGCGGCGGCGGCGGACAGGGCGTCGGCCAGGTTCGTGGCGGGCACTGCCGGCTAGTTTTCCTCGCCCAGGGCGGCCAGCCGGTGTTCCTCGTCCGCCTGGATGGCTGACTGGATCACCGGTTCCAGTTCACCGTTCATCACCGCGTCCAGGTTGTAGGCCTTGTAGCCGGTGCGGTGGTCGGCAATCCGGTTTTCCGGGAAGTTGTACGTACGGATGCGCTCGGACCGGTCCATGGTGCGGATCTGCGACTTGCGCGTCTCGGAGTTCGCGGCGTCGATCTGCTCCTGCTGGTGGGCCAGCAGCCGCGCCCGGAGCACGCGCATGCCGGCCTCGCGGTTCTGCAGCTGGGACTTCTCGTTCTGCATCGCGACCACGATGCCGGTGGGCAGGTGGGTGATGCGCACCGCCGAGTCGGTGGTGTTCACCGACTGGCCGCCCGGACCCGAGGAACGGTAAACGTCGATCTTCAGGTCGTTCTGATGGATATCCACTTCTTCCGGCTCGTCCACTTCCGGAAGCACCAGGACGCCTGCGGCGGAGGTGTGGATGCGGCCCTGCGATTCGGTCACCGGGACGCGTTGGACGCGGTGCACGCCGCCCTCGAACTTGAGCCTGGCCCAGACGCCTTCGGACGGGTCGTTGGAGTTGCCCTTGATGGCCATCTGGACGTCCTTGTAGCCGCCCAGGTCGGACTCGGTCGCGGAGATGATCTCGGTTTTCCAGCCGCGGGATTCGGCGTAGCGCATGTACATCCGGAGCAGGTCGCCGGCGAACAGTGCCGCCTCGTCGCCGCCTTCGCCGCCCTTGACCTCGATGATCACGTTGCGCGCGTCGTCCGGATCGCGCGGGATCAGCAGGCGGCGCAGCCGTTCCTGGGCGATTTCGAGTTCGGCTTCGAGTCCGGGCACCTCGGCTGCCAGTTCGGGATCCTCGTCGGCGAGCTCGCGTGTCGCTTCGAGGTCGTCCGCCAGGTGCGACCAGCGCTTGTACGCCTCGACGATGCCGTTCAGCTCCGCCGACCGCCGCCCCAGCTTCCGGGCCCGGGCCTGGTCGGAATAGACGGCAGGGTCGCTCAATTCCTTCTGGAGCTCGGCGTGCTCGTCAAGAAGCCCCTGAACGGACTCAAACATCTTCAAACCTCTTTCGACTCACAACAAGTCTAAATAGCAACGAAAGGAACGGCAGGTAAGGCGCCTTAAACGACAAGCCGCTCAGAATCTTTCTCCGGCCCGGGAGTGGCATCGGGCCTGCCGTAGCGCGGAGGCTCGAGTCCGTAGGACGAGAGCCTCCGCGCGAAGGGGCGGGGCCGGAGAAAATTCTGAGCGGTAACCCAGCTACTTGTCGTTTTCGGCCTTCGAGCCGAGCGTCGTCTTCTGGACCTGCATCAGGAACTCTACGTTGGACTGCGTCTCCCGGATCTTGCCGGTAAGCAGTTCCAGCGCCTGCTGGGTGTCCAGACCGGAGAGGACGCGGCGCAGGCGCCACATGATCTTGACCTCTTCGGGCGAGAGCAGGTTCTCCTCGCGGCGGGTGCCGGAGGCGTTGACGTCGACGGCCGGGAAGATGCGCTTGTCCGCCAGCGAGCGGGACAGCCGCAGTTCCATGTTGCCGGTGCCCTTGAACTCCTCGAAGATGACCTCGTCCATCTTGGACCCGGTCTCCACCAGTGCGGTGGCGAGGATGGTCAGGGAGCCGCCGTTTTCGATGTTCCGGGCGGCGCCGAAGAAACGCTTCGGCGGGTACAGCGCCGAGGAGTCCACGCCGCCGGAGAGGATGCGGCCCGAGGCCGGGGCGGCCAGGTTGTAGGCGCGGCCCAGGCGGGTCATCGAGTCCAGCAGGACGACCACGTCCATGCCCATCTCCACCAGCCGCTTGGCGCGCTCGATGGCCAGTTCGGCCACCGTGGTGTGGTCGTCGGCGGGACGGTCGAAGGTCGAGGCGATGACCTCGCCCTTGACCGTGCGCTGCATGTCCGTGACTTCTTCGGGCCGCTCATCGACCAGCACCATCATGAGGTGGACCTCGGGATTGTTGGTGGTGATCGCGTTGGCAATGGACTGCAGGATCAACGTCTTGCCGGCCTTCGGCGGGGAGACGATCAGGCCGCGCTGGCCCTTGCCGATCGGAGCCACCAGGTCGATGACGCGGGGGCCGATCTTCTTCGGCTCGGTCTCCAGGCGCAGCCGCTCGGACGGGTACAGCGGGACCAGCTTGGTGAAGTCCACGCGGTCCTTGTTCTCCTCCACCGGCTTGCCGTTGACGGAGGTGAGCTTGACCAGTGCGTTGAACTTCTGCCGGTTGCCCTGGCCGCCGGAATCGCCGTCACGCGGGGCGCGGATGGCGCCGACGACGGCGTCGCCCTTGCGCAGGTTGTGCTTCTTGACCTGGGCCAGCGAGACGTAGACGTCGTTCGGTCCGGGCAGGTAGCCGGAGGTGCGCACGAAGGCGTAGTTCTCCAGCACGTCCAGTATGCCGGCAACGGGCAGCAGCACGTCGTCGTCGGAAATCTCGGTGTCGTCGACCTCGGGTCCGCGGTCGCGGCCGCGGCGACGCTCGTTGCGGTCGCGGTAGCGGGTGTTGTTGCTGTCGTTGTCGCGGCGGTTGCGGCGATTGCGGTTGCGGCCGCGGCCGCCTTCGTCGCCGTCATCCTGGCGGGTATCGCGGGTGTCGCGCTCCCGGGTGTCGCGGGAATCGCGGTTGTCCCGGGTGTCGCGGGAATCGCGGTTGTCCCGGGTGTCGCGGTCGGCGTCGCTGCGGTTGCGGTTGCGGCTGCGGCGGTCGGACTGGCCGTCTCCGCGGCCGGACTGCTGCTGCTGGCCGGCGGCGTCCTGGCCGTCCCTCTTCTCGTCCTGCTGAGCCTCGGCCGGCTTGCCGTCCGCAGCTTCCTGCGGTGCGTCGGCCTTGGTCTCGGCCGCGTCCTGCTGCCCGGATTCGGAGCGGCGGTTGCGTCCGCGGCTGCGGCGCTCCTGGCGTCCGTCGCCGTCGGCCGGTGCGTTGTCCGCCGCGGGC
>NZ_JBNHGE010000047.1:0-19913 GCF_059090935.1 Arthrobacter sp. Y3223166
GGGGCCGGGGGGGGGGGCCGGGCCGCCCCGCCAACTCCGGCGGGGACAGGTGACCGCCGGCCCCCCCCCGGCGGTCAGCCGGGCGGGACCGCGGCGCGGCGTCCGGCGGCAACTGGACGAGCGAGCTGCCACCAGCAGCGGCAGACAAAGGAGAAGGATCAATGGACCGGCCGATCGGCGTCAACACCTGGGTGTGGCAGTCGCCGCTGCGCGACACCGAGTTGCCCGGACTGCTGGCGAAGATCGCCGGCATGGGCTTTGACGGCGTCGAACTGCCGCTGGAGAACGTCGGCGACTTTACCGCCGGCACCGCCCGGGACGCCCTCGCGGCCACGCACCTGTTGCCCTACATCGTGGGCGCCATGGCACCCGGCCGCGAATTGGTCCTGGCCGACGCCGGGTCGGTGCAGGCAACCCAGGACTATCTGGCGGCCTGCATCGACCTGGCACACGACGTCGGCGCGCCGGCGGTGTGCGGTCCGTTCTACGCCAGCACGGGGCGGGTGTGGCGGATCGACGCCGAAGACCGAGCCACTGCGTACCGCCAGCTCCGGGAGAACCTGGCGCCGCTGGCCGCCCAAGCCGAGGCGGCCGGCGTCGTACTGGGAATCGAGCCGCTCAACCGGTACGAGACCTCGCTGGTCAACACCGTGGAACAGGCGCTCGACGCGCTGGGACCGCTGCTCGGCCACGGGGTGGGGTTGGCGCTGGACAGCTACCACCTGAACATCGAAGAACGCTCCAGCGCCGCCGCCATCCGTGCGGCCGGCGAACACCTGGTCCACCTGCAGGTGTGCGGCAACGACCGCGGGGCGCCGGGCGGCGACCAGACCGACTGGCCGGCGCTGGTCAAGGCGTTGGACGACGTGGGCTACGCCGGCCCGTTGAACATCGAGAGTTTCACTGAGGAGAACGCGGCCATCGCGACGGCCGCATCGATCTGGCGGCCGCTGGCGCCGAGCCAGGATCAACTGGCAGAGGACGGGCTGGCATTCCTGCGCAGCCTCTAACCCGTTCCCGCGTCGAGGCGCAGCCCGGGCCCGGAGGGCAGCCCATCCCGCCGCACCACCGACCGACGAGCACGAAGGAGAAGACGATGACCGCCAATCCGGAGTCGCCGCCGCTGGGGGTGGCGGTGCTGGGGCATGCCTTCATGGGCAAGGCCCACTCCAACGCCTGGCGCAACGTGTCCGCCTTCTATCCCGGCGGGCCCGCGGTGGCCCGGCGGGTGCTGGTCGGCCGGAATGCCGACGGCGTGGCAAGGGACGCGGCCCGGTACGGCTGGGCGGAGGGCTCCACGGACTGGCGGGCCGTCCTCGAGCGCGACGATGTGCAGGTCGTGGACATCTGCACCCCCGGCCACCTGCATGCCGACCTGGCCGTCGCCGCGCTTCAGGCGGGCAAGCACGTGATGGTGGAGAAGCCGCTGGCCAACTCGGTGGCCGAAGCCGAGCGCATGGCCGCCGCGGCCCGCGCAGCCGGGGAGGCCGGCGTCCAGTCGATGGTCGGCTTCAACTACCGGCGGGTGCCGGCGCTGGCCCTGGCGCGCCGATTGATCGCCGAAGGCAGGATCGGCGCCGTACGGCAGGTGCGGGTCGCCTACCTTCAGGACTGGCTGGCCGACGACACCGCCCCGATGACGTGGCGGCTGCGCCGCGAGACCGCCGGCTCCGGGGCGCTCGGCGACCTGGCTTCGCACGCGGTGGACCAGATCCACTTCCTGCTCGGCGCGCGGGTCGCGTCGGTCTCCGCCACGCTCAACACGTTCGTCGAAACCCGGCAGGGCCCGGGCGGGCCCGAACCGGTGACGGTCGACGACGCCGCGTGGGCCACCTTGCGGCTCGATTCCGGCGCGGTGGCCAGCCTGGAGGTCAGCCGGATGGCCGCGGGCCGCAAGAACGCGCTGCGGATCGAGGTCTACGGGTCCGCCGGGCATCTGGGCTTCGACCTGGAGCGGCTCAACGAGCTCTCCTATTACGACGCCGGGGCCCCGCCGGGGCTCGCGGGCGCGGCGAGGATTCTGGTCACCGAGGAGACGCACCCGTACCTGCAGGCCTGGTGGCCGCCGGGCCACGTGCTCGGCTGGGACCACACGTTCACCAGCCAGGCCGCCGATTTCCTGGCCGCGGTGGCAACCGGCCGGGCACCGAGCCCAAGCTTCGAGGACGGCCTGGCCGTGCAGAAGGTGCTGGACGCGATGGTGCGCAGCGCCGGGCAGGCGGGCACCGCCGTCGTCCTTGCCGAAACCGACACCCGCGCCGACTATGCAGGAGCAACCGATGGCCCGTAATTTCACGCTGTTCACCGGCCAGTGGGCGGACCTGCCCCTGGAGAAGGTGGCCGAACTGGCCGCGGGCTGGGGCTACGACGGCCTGGAGATCGCGGTGTCCGGCGGCCACCTCGATGCGTGGCGCTGGGACGACGACGACTACATCGCCGACCGGCTCGGCATCCTGGAGCGCAACGGCCTGCGGGTATGGGCGATCTCCAACCACCTGAAGGGCCAGGCGGTGTGCGACGACCCGATCGACTTCCGGCATCAGGCGATCGTCGGCGAACGCGTGTGGGGCGACGGCGAGCCGGAGGGCGTGCGGGCGCGGGCGGCCGAGGAGATGAAGCACACGGCGCGGCTGGCGCAGCGGCTCGGCGTGAAGACGGTGGTGGGATTCACCGGGTCTTCGATCTGGCAGTACGTGGCGATGTTTCCGCCGGTGCCCGCGGACGTGATCGAGGGCGGCTACCGGGACTTCGCCGACCGGTGGAACCCGATCCTGGACGTGTTCGACGAGTGCGGGGTCCGGTTCGCGCACGAGATCCACCCCTCCGAGATCGCCTACGACTACTGGTCGACCGTGCGGGCACTGGAGGCCTTGGGGCACCGCGAGGCGTTCGGCATCAACTGGGATCCCAGCCACATGATGTGGCAGGACATCGACCCGGTCTCGTTGATCTGGGACTTCAAGGACCGGATTTACCACGTGGACTGCAAGGACACGAAGCTGCGGATCACCGGTCGCAACACGCGGCTGGGATCGCATTTGCCGTGGGGCGACCCGCGGCGCGGCTGGGACTTCGTCTCCACCGGGCGCGGCGACGTGCCCTGGGAGGCCAGCTTCCGGGCGCTGGCGGCGATCGGCTACGACGGGCCGATCTCGGTGGAGTGGGAAGACGCCGGAATGGACCGGCTGCAGGGGGCGCCGGAAGCCCTGCGGTTCCTCAAGGGGTTCGACTTCGATCCGCCGCAGGCCTCCTTCGACGCCGCGTTCAAGCAGTAGGGGCGGTGGGGCACCGGTGGCCGACCCGTTCGCTCCCAGGTACGCTCCCACGTATGGGCCTAACTTCCCACGTTTCGGGAGGTCTTAAGCCCCTGACCTGCGGCGATGCCGGAGATCCATCCAAGACGTGGGAGCGAAAGTGCTTCCTGCCTGCCCAAACACGCCGGCTGTCCAAGTTCTGCAGGAATTGTCCACGTTCTGGAAACCGATGCGGCCCTGACCTGCGGCGATGCCGAAGGGCCGCCCAAAACAAGGACAACCGGGGCCCCTGGGCTGAGCCGTGCGGACCTGCCCGCCGAACTCCTGCAGCTGGCCAGGACCTTTAGTAGGCTGTGGCCATGCGCGAACTCCAGGCCACGATCATTGACGAAATGGGTGTCCAGCCCTCCATCGACCCGTCACAGGAAGTCGCACGGCGCGTCGGATTCCTCAAGGAGTACCTTAAGACCACCGGCAGCAAAGGCTTTGTGCTGGGCATCAGCGGCGGCGTCGACTCCAGCCTCGCCGGCAAGCTGGCCCAGCTGGCGGTCGACGAACTCGAGGCAGAAGGCGTCGAAGCCACCTTCGTGGCCGTGCGCCTCCCGTACGGCGTCCAGCACGATGAAGCCGACGCGCAGGCAGCCATGGATTTCATCCGGCCGAAAACGTCGTGGACGTTCAACATCAAGTCGGCCGTGGACGGCTTCGAGTCCGAATTCACGACGACGACCGGCGAAGAGATCACCGACTTCAACAAGGGCAACATCAAGGCCCGGGCACGGATGATGGCCCAGTACGCGCTGGCCGGCCAGCACAACTACCTGGTGCTGGGCACGGACCACGGCGCCGAGTCGGTGACCGGCTTCTTCACGAAATTCGGCGACGGCGCCGCCGACGTGCTGCCCCTGTTCGGACTCAACAAGCGGCAAAACCGGCAATTGTTGGTGCACCTTGGTGCCAGCGACCAGGTGGCACACAAGGTGCCGACGGCAGACCTGTTGGACACCACGCCCGGCCGCACCGACGAGGACGAACTGGGGATCAGCTACGACCACATCGACGACTACCTTGAGGGCCGCGCCATCCCCGACGAGGTCGCCGAAAAGATCGAGCAGCGCTACTTGATGACCCGGCACAAGCGGACCACCCCGGTGTCCATCCTCGACAAATGGTGGCAGGGCTAGGCGGAACCGTCACTCGGCCAGGCGAGGCGCGGCCGGCCGGCCTGCCGCTGACCGCCATCTGGCCATCTGGCCAGGCGGGTGAAGCACAGCCCGCCTGAGGATCTGCCACCCGCTCGGGCGGCTGAAGCGTCAGCCGACCAGGCTCTTCGCCCGCATCACTGCCTTGCGGAACTCATCCTGGTTTTTCCGGCTGATCATCGCCCTGCCACCGGGGCTGGGCGCCTTGATGACGGTCGGGCGGGTGAACGCACCCATGTGTTTCGCCCATTGAGTTTTGGTGAACGTCCCGCACAGCACGACGGCTTGGAGCCGAGGCAGCAGCCCCAGGACGGACTTGAGCGCCTTGACGCCGGCTATTGTCTGGACCGGAGTCGGCTCGGCGCCGTTAAGGAAAAACGGCACCGTATTCCAGAGGAGAACCCCCTCGTGCAGCTCCGCTTCCTGGCGTTCGTTCCAGCACCGCTCGGCCGCCTGGTCGGGGTTGTCTACCGACACGAATCCCGGCCCCTCAGCGGTGACCGTCTGGCTTCCCGGGCTGTCGAGCAGAAAGAGCACCCGCGCCTCAACGCCCGCATCCGCCGGGTCAAAATGCGGGACGGGTTCGGTGCGGGTCCGCGCGTAGGCGTCCCGCCATTCCTCAAGCTTCTGTATGGCTGGCTCGGATGACAGCATGGCTTGCCGCCGCTGCCGTTCGAGTGGATCTGCTAAAGACTGCGGCTTATCAGCAAACATCTATCCAACATACCCCTGAAGCCTTGGGGCCGTGGGGAGCCGACGACGGGCCCGAGCCGCCCGAGCGGCGAGCACAGCCTGCCGCCGTTGGGTAACGTAGCTGTTGTGAAGATTGCTACCTGGAATGTGAACTCGATCCGTGCCCGCGCCGACCGCGTTGAGTCCTGGCTGCAGCGCTCCGACGTGGATGTGCTGGCCATCCAGGAGACCAAGGCCAAGGATGAGAACTTCCCGTGGGACCTGTTCGAGAAGAACGGCTACGAGGTGGCGCACTTCGGCCTGAACCAGTGGAACGGCGTGGCCATCGCCTCACGGGTGGGCCTGGATGACGTGGAACGGACGTTCGACGGGCAGCCGCACTTCGGCAAGACCGAGGACACGACTGCCGCCGAGGCCCGTGCCATCGGGGCGACCTGCGGCGGCGTGCGCGTGTGGAGCCTGTATGTCCCCAACGGCCGCACGGTCGACGATCCCCACATGCCCTACAAGTTGAACTGGCTCAAGGCCCTCAAGGAAGAGGCCGCCGGCTGGATCCAGGCGGACCCGACGCTCCCCGTCGCACTGATGGGCGACTGGAACATCGCTCCCACCGACGACGACGTCTGGGACATCGATTGGTTCCGCGCGCAGAACGCCACCCACGTGACCGAACCCGAGCGCGCCGCCTTCCGCGCGTTCGAAGAGGCCGGATTCGTCGACGTCGTCCGCCCGCACACCCCCGGGCCGGGCGTCTACACCTACTGGGACTACACGCAGCTGCGCTTCCCCAAGAAGGAAGGCATGCGTATCGACTTCATCCTCGGCTCCCCCGCGCTGGCCTCCCGCGTCACCGGGGCGATGATCGACCGCGAAGAGCGCAAGGGCAAGGGCGCCTCGGACCACGCGCCGGTCATCGCGGAGCTGGACTGAGATGAAGTTCCCGTACGTCTCCTACCTGCGGGTCTTCGAACCACTGGATGTGTTCGACGACGACCAGCAGCTGCTCATCATGAGCCAGCGCGGCCGGGGCAGGGACGTCACGGAGGACCTGGACCGCGGTGATTCGCTGCGCCGGATCACCCGCACCGTGTCGGACCCGTTTCCGCACTCCAGCGACGACTTGATCCGGGTCCTCCACTATCCGACGCCCGAGGGCATCACCACGCCGCGGTACTGCCCCAACCAGCTGGCCGTCCGCAGCACCCTGGCCGCGGAATCGCTCTCCAGCAGCCTGCGTGATCCGCTGCTGGGGCTGCTGGTGCCCGAAGCGGCGAGGGACGCCCAGCAGTCCCGGCTGGACCCGGACAACTTTGTGGACGCCCTGGCCAAGCTGCATACGCGCAGCTCCACCTGGGGCATCCCGTTCGGCTGGTTCGTGCTGTTCCGCGAGGACGACCACACCGAAAAGGTGGAGAGCGACCACACGCTGCAGACGGTCCGCCTGGCTGCCCCGGTCCCGCAGTGCATCGACCGGGCCCGTTACGCGGCGGCTTCCCTGGCCCTGGCCGCCCCGGGCCTGGACCTGCTGGAAGAACTGACGGAGCTGACCGAGTGGCTGGAAACCTTCACCGCGGACGGCATCGTGGAGCTGGATTACGGCCGCGTGGCCGAGCTGGTCTACCCGGACGAATCGCCCTCGGACGTGCACGCCGGCATCGAATCGCTGGCCGACGGCGACATGACCGGAGCCGCCGCCGCCTACCGCCGGCTCGCCGGCCGCTGGATCAAGATCCGCCAACTGGCCCGCGCTTCCTGACCGCTGACCGCCGGCCCGGAGCCAACCGGCAATCACGACGACGGCGGGGCGGTCGAGGCCCGGACCACCAGTTCGTGGGGCTGGACCCGCGGCACGTCCAGCCGCGCCTTTCCCTGCAGTTCGGCCAGCAGCAGCCGGGCCGCGTAGGCCCCCTGTTGGTCCGGCCGCTGCCGGACGGTCGTCAGCCCCATCGGCTCGGCGAACTCGTGGTCGTCGATGCCCACCACGGAGACGTCCTCGGGCACCCGCAGCCCGCGCTCCTGCGCGGCCCTCAGGGCGCCGAAGGCCATCTCGTCCGCGGAGGCGAAGATCGCCGTCGGCCGTTCCCCGGGTGTGTCGAGGAGCGCGCCGGCGGCAGCCCTGCCGCCGGCGAACCGGAAGTCACCCATCGCCAGCCATTCCGGCCGAACCCGCAGCCCGTGCCGGGCCATCGTGTCCCGGAAGGCCAGCTCGCGGCGGCGCGGCACGTCGAAGTCGATCCCGTAGGCGCCGCCGCCCTGCAGGTGCGCGATCCGCGTGTGCCCGAGCCCGATGAGATGCTCGACGGCCTCGGCGGCCGCGGCGGTGTCATCCACGCTCACGCTGCGCAAACCGTCCACCTGCCCGCCGACGATCACGTTTGGATACTCCAGCGCCTGCAGCGCCGCCAGTTCGTCCGCGGTCAGCTCCATGCACATCACCAACAGCGCGTCGATCCGCTTGCGCAGCATGGACCGGTGGAACACCCGTTCACGGTTGGTGCCGGTGCCGCCCAGACTGAACACGATCAGGTCGTAGCCGGCCGCCCGCAACACCCGGTCCACGCCTTCCAGCGCGGACGCGAAGTACCACCGGTCGATCACCGGCAGCAGCACGCCCATGGCCCTCGTGCGGCCCGAGGCCAGGTGGGCCGCCGACGACGACGGCACGTAGCCCAGCGAGTCGGCGGTCGCCAGCACGCGGTCGCGGGTGGCCGTGGAGACCCCGGACAATCCGCGCAGGGCACGGGAAACCGTTGCGGTCGAGACGCCGGCGGCCCGCGCGACGTCGTCGATCCCGGTCACGGCGTGCTCACCCCTTGAGGCCACCAGCCAGCAGGCCGCGGACAAAGTAGCGCTGCAGGCCGAAGAACACCGCCAGCGGCACGATCATGGAAACGAACGCGCCGGCGGTCAACCGGTGCCACTCGTCGCCGCGGGTGCCCGTCAGTTCGGCCAGCCGCTGGGTGATCGGCGCGACGTCGGCGGTGCCTCCGGAGAACACCAGGGCCACCAGCAGGTCGTTCCAGACCCACAGGAACTGGAAAATGCCGAAGGAGGCGATCGCCGGCACGGACAGCGGCAGGATGATCCGCCAGAAGATTGTCGCGTGCCCGGCGCCGTCCACCCGCGCCGCCTCGATGACCTCCCCGGGGATCTCCGAGATGAAGTTGTGCAGCAGGAAGATGGCCAATGGCAGCGCGAAGATGGTGTGCGCGATCCACAGCTGGGCGTAGGTTCCGGCCGGCAGCAGCTGGAACTCGCCGATCTTGAGGTTGATGAACAGCGAGAGCAGCGGGATCAGCGCCATCTGCAGCGGCACAATCTGCAGCGCGAACACCACAATGAACAAGGTGTCCTTGCCGCGGAACCGGCCCCAGGCGAAAACGTAGGCCGCCATCGAGGCGATCACCAGGGGGATCAGGGTGCCCGGGATGACGATCGCCAGCGAGTTAATAAAGTACTGCCCCAGATTGGACGCGGACCCGCCTTTGGAGGCCAGCACATCCGTGTAGTTCTCGGTGGTGAACTGCAGGTCGCCCAGGATGTTCCACCAGCCGTTGGCCTGGATGTTGTCTTCCGGGCGCAGCGAGGAAATGAACAGGCCGAAGGTCGGCACGGTCCAGATGACGGCGATGATGATCGCTGCCGCGGTGGCTCCGCGCGAGGTCAGGCGCTGCTTAACCCGCCGGGTGATCGGGATCTGCTGTTCGGTGGTGCTGGCGAGGACGGCGTCGGGAGCGGTGGGGATGGCAGGCGTTGCGCTCATCGGATTTCCCTCTGCTTCTTCAGCTGCCGGGCGTTGTAGACGACGATCGGCAGCACCATCAGGAACAGGATCAAGGCCAGCGCGGCGCCGCGTCCGGGTTCGTTGGCGCGGAACGCCTGGGTGTACATCTCGTTGGCCACCACCGAGGTTTCGAAGTTTCCGGCGGTCATGGTCCGCACGATGTCGAAGACCTTCAGCGTGCCGATCGTGATGGTGGTGACCACCACGATCAGTGCCCCCCGGATGGACGGGATGGTGATGGAACGGAACTGCTGCCAGGCGCTGGCCCCGTCCAGCCGGGCGGCCTCCACGATTTCGGTGGGGATGCCCTTGATCGCCGCGGAGAGGATCACCATGGCGAAGCCGGTCTGGATCCAGACCATGACCGCGATCAGGAAGAACGTGTTCTCCGGCGCGTCCAGCAGGAACTGCTTGGGTTCGCCGCCAAACCACACCAACACCTGGTTCAGCAGGCCGATCTGTTCGCGTTCGCCGCCGCGGTACGTGTACATGAATTTCCAGATCACGCCGGCGCCCACCATGGAGATGGCCATCGGCATGAACACCAGCGCCTTGAGCGCCTTCTCGCCGCGCGCCCGGTCGATGAACACCGCGTAAGCCAGGCCGATGCCGGTGGACAGCAGCGGCACCAGGACCACCCACAGCAGCGTGTTGCGCAGCGTGACCAGCGCTTCGGGCTGGGTGAACATCCACACAAAGTTGTCCAGGCCGTTCGGCGTTCCGGCGCGGTCCGTGAACGCCAGGTACGTGGTCTGGATGGCGGGCCACACCAGCCCAATGGTGAGGAGCACGACGGCGGGGGCCAGGAACCCGATGATCGTCGCCTTATCGCGGAACGACTTCGGCGCCCGGTCCACCAACAGCATGATCAGGGCGATGATCGCGGCGAAGACCGCCAGGGCGATCGCCACCTGCACGAGCTTTTCGCCAACGTCCTCCATGGCACTTACCTCCTTGGTGCGTGGAAGGGACAGGCCGTGCCCGGCCACACCGCCTGCATCGGGTCGCAGGCGGTGCGGCCGGGCTGCCGGCGGCTGCCTAGTCCTTGGGCCAGCTGGCCTCGATGGAATCCACGACCTCTTGCGTCGACTTGCCGTTGATCCACTCCACGATGCCGCTCCAGAAGGAGTTGGCGCCGACCGCGCCCGGCATCAGGTCCGATCCGTCGAACCGGAAGGTGGTGTCCTCCGACTGCAGCAGTTCGATGGACTGGCGGTCCAGGTCGCTGGCGGCCAGCGCCGGGTCGAGGCCCTTGTTGGCGCTGATCGCGGCGCCCTGCTTCACGCGGTTGTTGGCGAACTCGGCCGAGGCCATGAACTGCAGGTAGGCCGAGACCTCATCGCTTTCGGTGTAGGCTGCCACGAACTCGCCGCCACCGGTGATGGCGCTGGCGCCGGCCTCCTGGCCGGGAGTGATGAACGCCCAGACGTCGCCGTCCTCGGCCACGTTGGTGCCTTCCGGCCAGTTGGCCGCCTGGAACGTGGCCTGGTGGTGCATGGCGCAGGTGCCGTCGATCACCGGGATGCCGCCGTCGTCCACCGAGGTGGAGATGATCGAGCGGACGTCGCCGATGCCGCCGTTGACGTAGTCCTCGTTCTTCAGGATGTCGCCGACGGCGTCGAAGGCCTCGGCCACCTGCGGATCGTTGAACGGGATCTCGTGGTTGACCCACTGGTCGTAAACATCCGGTCCGGCCTGGCGCAGCAGCGCGTCCTCGATCCAGTCGGTGCCCGGCCAGCCCGTGGCCTCGCCGGACTCGAATCCTGCGCACCACGGCTTCATGGTGCCCTCGTCGGCGATGGTCTGGGTGAGTTCCATCATCTCGTCCCAGGTCTTCGGAACTTCCCAGCCCTTCTCCTTGAACGTGGCCGGAACGTACCAGACGTAGCCCTTCACGCTGGCCAGCATGGGGGCGGCGTAGAAGGTGCCGTCCACGGTGCCGTAGGTCTTCCAGTCCTCGGACCAGTTCTCGTCGACCAGGTCGGACACCTCCTGGGGCGCAGGCTTCAGGTAGCCGGCCTGGGCCTGGGCGGCCAGCAGTCCGGGCTGCGGGAAGATCGCCACGTCCGGCGGATTGCCCGCCTGGGCGCGGACACCGATCTGCGTCTCGAACTCGTTGGAACCCTCGTACACCACGTCGATCCCGGTACACTCCTCAAAGTCCACCCAGGAATTCTCCAGCAGATCCTGCTCGGCATCGGTGATGGTCGAGTAGACGCTGACCTCGGCGCCGTCGAAGGTGCCGTAGGCCTCATAGGCGGCGCAGTCTGCGGCGGGCGCCGGCGACTCTTCGGATTCTGTTCCTCCCCCGCAGGCGGACAGTGTCAGTGCCATGGCGCCGAGCGCGGCCACCGGCAGGGCGGCCTTTCTGGAGCGTGCATAGTGCATGTTGTGACTCCTTTGTCCGGTGGCCCCGACAGAGCTGAGCTGGTCAGGAAGAACCCACCAAGTACCCATCTGATAACTCGTAACGTAAACGCTTACACAGTGTGTCGCAAGGCACATTTTCGAGGCGGTGGCGTTCGATGCCGAATCGTGATGTGCGCCGCATCCGCGGCCGCGCTGTCTGTTCGGCCTCAGAGATCATTAGGCTGGAAGTGGTCCTGACCCCCCGAATCGAGGAGAGCCAATGACCGCAGCAAACGCTCCCTGGTGGCGCGACGCCGTCATCTACCAGATCTATCCGCGCTCCTTCGCCGACCACAACGGCGACGGAATGGGCGACCTGCCCGGAATCAGCGCCAAGATCCCTTACCTAAAGAACCTGGGGGTGGACGCCATCTGGCTTTCGCCCTTCTACGTCTCCCCGCAAAACGATGCCGGCTACGACGTGGCGGACTACCGCGACGTCGACCCGCTGTTCGGCAGCCTGGACGACTTTGACTCGTTGCTGGCACGCGCCCACGAGCTGGGCCTGCGGGTGATTGTCGATCTGGTGCCGAACCACACGTCCGACCGGCACGAATGGTTCGTGGGCGCGCTGGCCTCCGAGGCCGGATCGCCCGAACGTGCCCGCTACATTTTCCGGGACGGCAAGGGCCCGGACGGTGACGAGCCACCCAACAACTGGCAGTCGGTGTTCGGTGGCGATGCCTGGACCCGGATCACCGAACCCGACGGCACGCCCGGGCAGTGGTACCTGCACCTGTTCGACTCCTCGCAGCCGGACCTGAACTGGGAGAACCCCGAAGTCCGGGCCGAAATGGTCTCCGTTCTGCGGTTCTGGCTGGACCGCGGCGTGGACGGCTTCCGGATTGACGTGGCCCATGGCCTGGTCAAGGCCGAGGGCCTGCCGGATTGGGCGGCCAAGACCTCGATGGTGGCCGGCAGCGAGCGGCTCCCGGGCGACGACGCACTGCCCGACGGTGACGAAACGGCGGTCGGCCGGCCCGCGGGCGCCTCGCCCACCCCCGATGCCCGTGCGTCCGAGGAACAGGTGCTGGAACCCGCCGCGGCGGATGCCCGCGAAGCGGCGGCACAGCAGGCAGTTGCCCGGGAGGAGGAGCGCCTGCATCCGGAGACCCCGCCCTACTTCGACCAGGACGGCGTGCACGAGATCTACCGGGAATGGCACAAGGTCCTGGCCGAGTATGACGGCGACCGCATGCTGGTCGCCGAGGCCTGGGTCGAGCCCGCCGAGCGGCTTTTTGCCTACGTCCGGCCCGACGAGATGCAGCAGGCCTTCAACTTCGACTTCCTGCTCGCCGGCTGGGATGCCCGACGGATGGCCCGCAGCATCGACGATTCGCTCGCCGCTGCATCATCGGTGGGTGCGCCAAGCACCTGGGTGCTGTCCAATCACGACACTGTCCGCCACAGCTCCCGGTACGGGTTGGCGGATCCCACCACCTACCCCAAGGGCATTGGCCCCGGCGACGAACGGCCCGATGAGGAACTCGGCCACGCGCGCGGCCGTGCCGCGGCGCTGGTGATGCTGGCGCTGCCCGGCTCCGCCTACCTCTACCAAGGCGATGAGCTGGGCCTTCCGGAGCACACCGCCCTGCCGGCCGAAGTGCGCCAGGACCCCGCGTTCTTCCGCACCGGCGGCGAAGAGCGTGGCCGCGACGGCTGCCGGGTGCCGATCCCCTGGCGCGCGGAGGCGCACGGCTACGGGTGGGGCTCCACCCAGCATGAACCGTGGCTGCCGCAGCCCGAGAGCTTTGCGCGCTATGCGGTGGATCGGCAGGTGGGAGTAGCAGCTTCCACCTACGAGCTGCATCGGGCGGCGCTGCGCCTGCGGGCGGAACAGAAGCTGGGCCACGGCAGCCTGGAATGGGCCGCAGAGCATAATCCGGGATCTGGGATCCTGAGCTACCGCAACGGGACCCTCCAGGTCCTGGCCAACATGGGCAGGTCCGCCGCCCGGCTGCCCGACGGCGCCTCCCTGGTGCTGGAGTCGCAGGAGGGAGCAGTCTCCGACGGGATGCTGCAGCCCAACGGGGCCGTCTGGCTTGCCACTGCCGCCGACGGGCAGTCCGGCTAGCGGACGCGGTCGGCGCGGACCAGCCGCGAGCGCGCGCCGGCCACCAGGTGGATGACCACCGGGAAGCTGAATCCGACGGTCAGGTCCAGCGCCTCCACGAGGTCGGAGACTTCGTCCGCCACGGCCTGCGGGGACACCCCGAGGCGCGGAACCACCCGGACGCGCAGGCCGCCGCCGCCCTCGTAGTCGTAGGCGGTGACCGTTGCCTGCAGGATGCTGTCGCGTTCCCGCAGCGCATCGCGCAGCGCCTGCTCGGCCACGGCGGCACTGAGCCAGACGGCGCCGGGGTCGCCCGCGCCGTCGTAATCCGCGGCGATGGTACCGGTGCGGCCCTTGCCCTGCTGAGCGGCCCACGCGATCATCAGCAGCACCATCAGGAGCAGCACCAGCGCCACCACAATCCACAGCCAGCTGTCCCGCTGGCCGGGCAGGGTGGTGGCGTCCAAAACCGTCCCCAGGTTGGCGCCGGCCTGCTCCGTGGCGGCCTGCCACCGGCCGGCGAGCGCGGGAACCAGCGCCAGCGCCAGCGCGGTGCCGCCGGCCACCATGAGCAGCAGCCCCAAAAGGGTGATCAGGATGCGGTTCAATGTCCGGGGCGTTTGGTTCACTGTCCCACCACCCCCGAACTGGAAACGAACACGCGCACCTGCGGAATCGGGCTGATGCGCGCCCCGCGGACCTCGTCTTCCACCGCGGCCTGGACGGCGTCGGCATCCACCGGCTGGCCGGAGGTTGGCCGGAGCCGGACATCCACCAGCCCGCGCGAGACGACCACCAGCACCTGCTCGCGCGTCACCTGCGCCTCGATGCGCGCGCGTCGCGCCAACGAGGCGGCGATGACCTCATCGTCCACCACGACGACGCCGCGGCGGCCGGGAATGCGGTGCCGGTGCAGGTGTCCGGGGAGCACGCCCTGCAGGAAGAAGAGCAGACCGAGGAACAGGATCAGCGCTCCGGACGCGCCCAGGACGGTCGGCGCGACGTTTCCCGGCAGTTGATGGATCCAGCCCGCCATCTCTTCCGGTGTGGCCAGCCACGGGCGCTGCCCGATCGCCTTCAGCGCCGCTTCGAGCAGCAGGTAGAGGCAGGCCAGCCCGACGAGGACGGCGGCGATCACCGCGGCGATGGCGCGGGAACTGCGCAGTTCCCGGCTCGCCAGGCGCTCGTCGCCCGGGCGCAAGTCAGCGGGCCCCCCGCCGGTTTTGACGTCGGTGCTCACCGGACCCGGCCTCCTTCCTGCACGCGGATGCCGGTGACCCTGATGTCCACCCGGCTCAACCTCGAACCGCTGATCCGGGAGATCCTCTCCAGGATGGCTCCCTTGGCGGCGTGCGCCCGGTCCCAGACCGATCCGCCAAAGCCGTCCACCAGGTGCGGGTCCCGCACTACCCGGTTCAGCGAGGGAATGCCGACGGGAAGGGCCAGGTACAACGCGAGGGAACCGGAGTCGTCCCGCCACGTCGCACGGACGAGGGAAGGTGAAATGCCCAGCACCTCCGCCGCAACCCCCTGCGCGGTGCTGGTCAACGCCTGTGTGCTGACCCGGGTATGTCCGGCATAGTGTTGCCCGGGCGGCGCGGCGGGGAGCGACGCCGGGGGCGGTCCGTCCGGCCGCCCGGCCGGCGGCGGTCCTTCCGGGCGGGGAGGCAGTTCGTCCGCGTCCACAACGGGTTCCGTCATGAAGACGAGCGGCGTCCGGTCAGCGCATCCCGGATGCTGCGCCAGTCAAGCTTGCCCTCCGCGGCGCGGCCCAGCAACGCCCCCACCATCAGGAAGACCGCCATCAGCAGGAAGCCCCAGAAGTTAAACACCAGCGCGGCCCACGCCAGCACCGCACCGACGCCCATGCCGACTACCGTGTAGCTCATCCTTGTTCCTCTCGCCGTCCCGAACATCCGGTTACTGGGCCGCCTGCCGCACCGGCTTCTCCGCCGGAGCCTTGGCGTCCAGGCCGGGCACGTGGACGTCGTTGATCTCCACGTTCACCTCGATCACGTCCAGCCCCACCAATTGCCCGACGGCGGTGTACACCGCCTCGCGCACGGCGCCCGCCAACTCCTGCAGCGGCTTGCCGTAAACGGCCACGAGGCTGATGTCCACGGCAACCTGCGTCTGGCCGACCTCCACGTGTACGCCCTGGCCGGCGTCGCTGCCGCCCACGACATCCCGCAGCGCACTCAGCGCCCTTGCCGTGCCGCTGCCCAGCGCGTAGACCCCCGGGACGGAGCGGGCGGCGACGGCCGCGACCTTTGCCACGGCGGCTTCGGAGATGGTGGTGCGTCCGGGGGCGTCCGGGATGCCAAGGCCTGCAGGCTGATGCGGGTCAACCGCTGCCGGGGCCGGCGCCGGCGCGCCCGGGACGCCGACAGGGGCGGTCACCGGGTGTGCCCCGGGCGATTCGCCCGCGGACGGGGCAGCAGGCCGATCCTCGTTGTGCATCTGTTCTCCCCTGACGCTGTGATGACTCTCAGGGCAAGCCTAACGCCTCATTCCCCGCAGTGTTCGGACAGCCAGTCCTTCACCGGTTGCAGGGCCCGGGCAAACCCGGCAGCGTCGAAGCGGCCGGTTGCGGACGCGTGATCCAGTTGGTCCTCCACCCTGTCCAGGTGGTCCCCCAGCCGCGGCGGAACGTCGCGGCTGAATTCGTCCAGCTCATCCTGCAGCGCCTCCAGGTCGGAGTCCTCCACGCCGGTCATGAAGCCGAGCGGGACCAGCAGCAGGGAGGCGACGTTTGCGGCCACGGCGGCGCAGGCGTGGTCCCGGCTCTTATAGCTGCCCCAGTCAGCGGCGTCTCCTCCGGCTCCCCCGCTCCCGTCGGCGGGACCAGCCCAGTCCGACGTCGGCGCCTGGCCGGGCGGCGACGTGGCCGGTCGGTCGGTGGCGGGGACAGATGCGGGGGGTGTTTCCGCGGGCGCCGTCGCTTCGGTGTCGTCCACAGCGACGGGGGCGGGCGCCGTCGTCGCCGATTCCGGCGTTGGGCCCGCGTCGCTGCAGGACGTTAGCAGGACGGCGGTTGCCATGCCGACGGCCGTCGCCTTTAAAAGGGCCTGCACGATGCTCCTCGCTCCAATCGTCCCCCTGGTCCGGTGCCTCATCAGGTGCAGGCGGCACGGGAAATCCCTTCCATGGTAGGCCAGTGAGCCTGAGTGGAAACTGGGAGCCGGGAGCGGCCGCCGCGCCACGTGGACCGGCTTGTCGGTGGTCGACTCGATGAGTTCGGCGACCAGTTCGGCGGGAGCGTCCATCTGGACGGCGGGCGGTCCGCCGGCGCGTCAGCCTACAGGGCCAGTTTCCGCCCCGGTGTGGGGATGCGGAGCCGGTCTTCGAGTCCGGCGGCGGAGAACCGGGCGCGGAGTTCTTCGTGGCCTTCGCTGAAGTGCTGCCAGCCCTCTGCGTGGACCGGCACGACGGCGGCCGCGTCCAGTGTGCGCGCCGCCTCGACCGCGGCGTCGGCGGTGAGGGTGAGCGGGGCGTTGTCGAAGGCCCCCACGCGGGCGGCTCCGGCGAAGAGCACCGCCGTGGCGATCGGCGCGAAACGTGCCGCCACGGCGTCTACCACGTCCAGCGAGGCGTTGTCGCCGCTGATGTAAACAGTCGGGAGGTCGAACCCTGTCAGGACGAATCCGGTCACGGTGCCGGTCACCGGTTCGCATCCTTCGGGTCCGTGCCGGGCCGGGACGGCGGTGACCGTGACAGTGGGCCGGTCGGCGGCCTCGAGGACTGTCCGCTCCCACGGGGCCATCCCGGTAACCGTCGCGAGCCGGTCCGCTGCCTCCAGCGTGCCGAGCACCTTGGCGTCGCCGGATTCCACCAGGCGCCGGCCGGATCTATCCAGGTTGTCCGCGTGCTGGTCATGCGAGAGGAGGATGGCATCCACCACCGGCAGGTCTGCGGCTTGGACGGCGGGCCCGGAGGTTTTCACCAGCGTTCCGGCTGTTGCCGGGTACTCGCCGGGTTCATCAAAGGTGGGGTCGGTCAGGAACATCCAGCCACCGAACTCCAGCAAGGCCGTCGGACCGCCAATGTGGGTGATTGCGGTTTCGCTCATGCACCCATGGTGCCCGACGAAGCCGGAGGGGGACAGAGCGGGCGGACACGACGAAGCCCCGCACCCTGAACCAGGACTGCGGGGCTTCGTTTTGCTGGTGGCTCCGACCGGCGTCGATCCGGTGACCTTTCGATTTTCAGTCGAACGCTCTACCAACTGAGCTACAGAGCCGTGGCAACATCTTGCGATGATCACCGATGGCGTTCCGAAATCGCTCCGGAAACCAAAGCGACCCTGACGGGACTTGAACCCGCGACCTCCGCCGTGACAGGGCGGCGCGCTAACCAACTGCGCTACAGGGCCTTGCATTTTTTACGAGACTCAATCCTACCAGCCTTTCGAAGCGGTTCTGACCACTCCAGCGGGCTGCCATTCATGACGTCTCGCGTACCCCCAACGGGATTCGAACCCGTGCCGCCGCCGTGAAAGGGCGGTGTCCTAGGCCGCTAGACGATGGGGGCCAGGACCACTTGGGATTCATTTCCCCGCTGTGGACCTATAAAACTATAGGGCCTGTCCCGGGAAAAACCAAAACCGGCCAACGCGGCCTGCCACGGCCTCCACCCGGGCGCTTTCGAGGCCGCAGCCCGCGGGTAAAGTCGGCTGTATGCCGATGGAGATGTCCCTGCCGGAATTCGAGGACGCGGTAAACGACGCGATCGACCAGATCCCGGAAGACATCATGCGCGAGATGACCAACGTGGGCATCTTCGTCGAAGAGGAATACACCCCGCAGCCCTGGGAAGACCCCGAGACGGAACTGCTGGGCGTCTACGAAGGCACGCCGCTCACCGAGAGGGACCACTGGTGGGCCGCCGGGTCCATGCCGGACCGCATCGTCGTCTTCCGCGGCCCCCTCCAAAGGATGTGCTCCTCCCGCGAAGAATTGGTCCACGAGGTCCTGGTGACCGTGATCCACGAGGTCGCCCACCACTTCGGCATCGACGACGCCCGCCTGCACGAACTGGGCTGGGGCTGACCCCCGCCGCGCCCCTTCGGGACACACTCGGCGGCCACATAAAGCAGGACCCATTGGCCGCGGGACAGCAGGCCCGTTGGCTGAAGTCGGCACAGCGGGCCCACGCCGGCACGGCTCCCGGCCGCACGCTTCAAGTGCCCTGAACCACCTCGTGACACGCCGGTTCCTCGCCAATGCTGTTCAAATGACACTGATGTTGTTTATGTTATGGGTGGGACAAATGTTGCAACTGTGACTGATGTTGCATATCCTCAACGTGCTGTGTGAATGCAGTTCGGTCTAGTTGGGGTGCCACCCGTTCGCACATTTGACCGTTCCGGCCCCAAGGCCGGCCGTCCCGAAAGGGCGCGTGCATTTACTGCGCTCCTAGTAAGGACCCGTTCGGATGAGGCTGCTTCCCTCGGGGCGTCCCGCCCCGCATCGATCGACGACGCCGAGGCGCACCGTCGCGCTCTTCTCGGCTACCGCCCTGTTAATCTGCGTTCCGGCCCTGGCGCCGGCCGTCGCCGCACCGGCCGGACAGTTGCCGCAGGTGACATCGCAGCGGATCATCCTGCCGGCGGCGCCCACGCTGCCTTCCGGCGAGGAGATCGACGACGCCAAGGGCGATGCAGCGGCCACCCAGGCCCTGGTGAACCGGATCGAGGAGCAGCTCAAGGCGGCTTCGGGAAACCTTGCCAACGCGCAGTTCGATTCCATGCGTTCCCAGAACGCCTACAGCGAGTCCCTGCTGAGGCAGCAGGAGCGGACCGCTGAACTCGCCGACGCCAAGGCCAAGGCGTCGCAGGCCGCGCGGTACTTCGACTCGGTCAAGAACCAGGTGGGACAGCTGGCCGGTGAACTCTACCGGAACGGCGGCGTCAACCCCGGCCTCAGCTCGCTGCTGGACAGCAAGGACGCCGGCGACGTGCTGTACAAGGCCTCCACGCTCAATGCGCTGACGGCCAACCGCTCGCAAACCCTGAGCGAATCCCAGCAGGCCGCCCAGCTGTGGGCAGCCTGGGAGCTCTATGTCACCCAGGCCGAAGAGGCCGCCCGGGACGCGGCAGTAGCCGCGGAGGCGGCGGAGTCGGATGCGAAGGCCGCCAGCGCCGCGCAGGAGCAGCTCGTGGTCCGTTACGAGGAACAGCGGCAGGCGCTGCTGGAACATCTGGCCGAACTGCGCGGAACCAGCACCGGTGAAGAGGACGCACGCATCACCGCGCTGGAGCGCGCCGAGCAGGATCGACAGCTCCAGGCCCTGGTCGAGCAGTCGGCACAGGAGGCCGCCGCCGCCCCGCGGCCCGCCGGCGGCAGTTCCAACCCGCAGGGCTCCACCGTTGCAGCGGCCTCTGAAGACATCACGCCGGCCCGGCCCGCAGCGCCGCCGGCAACCTCCCGCCCGGCATCCCCGTCGACCCCGCCGGCAACCTCCCGGCCGGCAACCCCGTCAACCCCGCCACCGGCGTCACGGCCCTCGACGCCTGCGCC
>NZ_JBNHGE010000048.1:0-19835 GCF_059090935.1 Arthrobacter sp. Y3223166
TGTACTCGCCGGCTGTCAGTCCGGTGAGCCTGTAGGTACCGTCTTCTTGCACCCAGCTTGAGGCTACGTCGTCCCACTCATTGTCGGTGTAGGCATATACGTATACATCACTGACGTTGGCGCCGTCGGGAACCACGATGGTTCCGGAGATGCTGGCGGCCGTGGCGAGTTCGGCGTTGACGTTGGCGCGGTCTTCACCGTCGGCCAGGGGCAGGGTTTGCGCCTCTTTGAAGGTTTGGGCGCCGTCGTACCACTGTGAGAGCGCACCGGAGCCGCCGCCGTGGAACTTTAGTTTGTACTCGCCGGCTGTCAGTCCGGTGAGCCTGTAGGTACCGTCTTCTTGCACCCAGCTTGAGGCTACGTCGTCCCACTCATTGTCGGTGTAGGCATACACGTATACATCACTGACGTTGGCGCCGTTAGGAACCACTATGGTCCCGGAGATCGTGGCAGTAGCCGATGCACCGAGTGAGGGCACCGCTGTCGCTCTATCCGAGCTTGCAGCATCCTCGCGCGTTGTGTCAGGCCTGGCTTGCTCGGTCTGGTTTTGCGCCGGGGATTCGGCGTCGATGGCCACTTGCTCGCCCAGTTCAGGCTCTGAAGCTGTCGGAGCGGTTGCTTCTAAACCGGCTGCGTTATCGCTGTCATTCGACTTACTGCCAGCGTCGGATGGCTTGAGAACTAAGTCCATGTCGACGCCGGTCAGAGCTAAACCACCCAGCGCGATCAGAGCAGCGTCATCGAATGTAGAAGAATTTCCATGCCAGGTTGAGGCGATTTCATCGTCATCGCTCACGTACTCAAGCTTGTAGTCGCCCGGCACGAGATTCACCAGGAGGTAACGGCCGTCGTCGGCCACCTTCGCTTCTGCGGAGGCTTCGTGGTCTGCGGCGGTGAATGCGCGCACAGTAACCGATGCCGCCGAATGGCCTTCGGGGACGGTCACGGTCCCGGAGATCGAACCAATCTCGCCGGCAAAGGCTGGAACTGTCCCAAGTGAGAGCAGCGCGGCCAGCAGGACCGCAAGGACGTATCTGAAACTAAGCCGGCGTGGAGGCCGTTTGCGAAACATGTAGTACCCCAACTCGTGTTCGATGAGGGGCACTTTGCTGACGGCGCCAAACTAGATTCCCCCAGTCTGATGACGTCAGACAAGGACGAATATAGGAGAGAAATCTCCGTTGCTTAACGAAATAAGTTTTTGGACTGCAGAATTAAGCAGAAGATGATGAAACGGTTAAACACGGGAAATGCCGCGTCATAAAACCCCGGACCGGAAAGGGCCTAATAGCTCCAGAGGTCGGTGATCTGAACGTCGGCGCTGGACAGCAGCCGGCGCAGGGTGGATACCGAGAGGCCGACGACGGCATGCGGGTCCCCGTCCACCCGCTCGATGAAGGCGCCGCCCAGCGAGTCGATGGTGAACGAACCGGCGACGTGCAGCGGTTCGCCGCTGGCCACGTAGGCGTCGATTTCGGTGTCGGTGAGCTGGGCGAAATGCACCGCGGCGGAGGCGACCGCCCCTACGGTGGCCCCCGATCCGGCGCCGGGGCTTTCCTGCCCGCCGGCCTCGAAGGCGGTGGGGCGGCAGTCCACCAGCCAATGACCCGTGTGCAGCACCCCGTGCCGCCCGCTCATCCGATGCAGGCGTTCCCGGGCGACGTCCGGCTCATGCGGCTTGCCGTACGGCGCGCCGTCGAGTTCGAACACGGAGTCGCAGCCAAGCACCAAGGCGCCTTCGGCCGCGGGGAGCGCCGCAACAGCCTCGGCCTTGGCCCTTGCCAACAACAGCGCCGTGTCGTGCGGGTCGGTGATGCCGTAGCCCGCCGTGACCGCGTCCTCGTCAACATCCGAGACCAGGACCTCGTGCGCGATGCCGGCTTCGGTCAGGAGCTTGGTGCGGGCGGGGGAGGCTGAGGCGAGTATCAGGCGAAGATCGGTCATCCGACCAAGCTTATCCGGCGCCGCAAAGCGAACCCTGCTTAGGGTGTTTCCGCGCCGTGACCTGAGCGTAAAGAAGCGCCGCGGTTGGCCCCTGGACCGGTTGCCTGACCGTACGATTTCGGCGGGAGCTTCTCCCGCCGGAGAGTACGCCCCGTTAAGGGCCGAAGGGACCCGGCACAGATGAGGGCCGGTGCACCGTTGGGGGATGCATCGGCCCTCCTGTTTGTCCGCGCGCGGCCGGAACCGGCCCGCGTCAGCCGGTGGCGGGCACCGGGTCCTCGCCCAGCAGCGCGCGCCGCAGGGTGTCCAGCCCGACCGAACCGATATTCAGCGCCTGGCTGTGGAAGGCCTTGATGTCGAACGCGTCGCCCTCGCGCAGGCGTCGCTCGTCGCGGATTTCCTCCCAGAGCTTTTGGCCCAGCTTGTAGGCCGGCGCCTGTCCCGGCCAGCCCAGGTAGCGGGCGAATTCAAAGTCCAGCTGGCCCTTGCTGATGGCAATGTTCTTGCGCAGGAACTCGTAGCCCTTCTCCGGTGTCCAGGCACCCGAGCCCCAGCGCTCCGGGATCTCCAGCTCCAAATGGACGCCGATGTCGAACACCACGCGCGCGGCCCGCATGCGCTGCGCATCCAGCATGCCCATCCGGTCGCCCGGATCGGCCAGGTAGCCCAAATCATCCATCAGGCGTTCGGCATACAGTGCCCAGCCTTCGCCGTGGCCGGAAACCCAGCAGATGTTCCGTCGCCAGTTGTTCAGCAGCTCGCGCCGGTAGGTGGCCGTCGCGATTTGGAGGTGGTGGCCCGGAACGCCTTCGTGGTAGACCGTGGTGGTTTCCTTCCACGTGGTAAAGCTGTCTTCGCCTTCGGGCACCGACCACCACATGCGGCCCGGCCGGGCGAAGTCGTCGCTGGGGCCGGTGTAGTAGATGCCTCCCTCATGCGTCGGGGCAATCATGCACTCCAGCCGGCGCATCGGTTCGTAGATCTCGAAGTGGCCGGCGAGTTCCTCAACGGCCTTGTCCGAGAGGCGCTGCATCCACGCCTGCAGCTCGTCGGTGCCGTGCAGCTGCCGCTGGGGATCCGCATCCAGCAGCGCCATCGCTTCTTCGATGCTGGCCCCGGGCCGGATCTGCTCCGCCACGGCTTCCTGCTCCGCGATGATGCGGTCCAATTCCGCCACCCCCCAGGCATAGGTGGCTTCCAGGTCCACCGCGGAGCCCAGGAAACGGCGCGACATCAGGGCATAGCGTTCGCGCCCGACGGCGTCCTTCTCCGGTGCTGCCGGCAGCAGCTCGGCCTCGAGGAACGAGGCCAGCCGGCCGTAGGCGGTCGCCGCGGCACCGGCGGCTTCGGCCAGCCGGTCGCGCAGGTCCTGGGACAGCTCGCCCTCTTCCGGGGCAGCCTGCCCCGCCAACGTGCGAAAGAAGCCGTCCTCGGCCGCGTACGCACGGGTCTGCTCGATCACGATCCGCACCTGCCGTTGGGCGGCGACCAGCCCGCGGTCCTTGGCCTCGCGCAGCGACGTCACGTAGCCGGCAATCGCGTCCGGAACGTGCGCCATGCGGCCGGCGATGTTGTTCCAGTCCTCGATGGTGTTGGTGGGCATCAAGTCGAAGATGGCGCGGATGTCCTGCGCCGGCGAGGCGATGTTGTTCAGGTCCGCCAGGTCCCAGCCGGTCTCGTGGATTTCGAGCTCAAGGCCCAGCCGCTCGTGCATCGCATCAAGGGTGACGCGGTCCACGTCGTCGGTCGGTTCCAGGTCCTCCAGCCGCCGGAGTGCCTCCCGGGTGGCCTCGGCGAAGGCCTCGGCGCCGGCAGGGGAGTAGTCCGGGTACTCGGTTTCATGGCCGGGGATGCCCAGGGAGGTTGCCAGCGAAGGGTCCAACTCCAGCAGCTCCGCCGTGTAGGCGTCTGCGACGGCATCGATGGCGGACGGGATGCGCCAGGTTTCCGGGCTCTTGGTCAGTTCAGATGTCTGCTCAGTCACAGGGAGAGCCTACCGGCAACCCGCAGACCCGGCCACGCCAGCGCGCCTGTCCGCCGTCCGGCATCGGGCGGCCGGCCCGGCGGCAATCGTCACGGAATTGTAGTGTGTCGCCTCTGGCCCTGAGGTCCTGCCGCCCCATAGGTTGGGGGGTCAACGGTGAGGAGGGCAAAGTGCGCATGAGGACGACGGCGGCGCTGGCGGCACTGGGGGTGGCGCCCGCCATGATGCTCGGCGCCTGCGCGGCGCCTCCGGAACTGCTGGCAGCGGACGGAGTGGCCCGGGCGGACGTGGCAGCGGGGGACTTTCCGGCCGAGGTCGAAGCGCTGCGGCGTTCGGCCTACAAGCTGGGAGCAGCCATGCTCGCGGCGGCGCCGGAGAAGAACCAGGTCACCAGTCCGGTGAGCCTGCTCTACGCCGTCGCCATGCTCCGCGCGGGCGCCGGCAGCACCACGGCCCGCGAGATGGATGCCGTGGTGGGGCTGCCGGACGCGCATCTCGAAGCCGCCATGAACGGGCTGTCGGCGGAGTGGGAAGGTTTCGACGGCGATCCCAACTCGGTCGACGAGGAGGAGCCACCGGCCCGGCCGCTGCTGCACCTGGCCAACGGCGTGTTCGTTGACGAAGGGACGCCCACCGGCGAAGACTACCTGCACACCCTGGCCCGGCATTACGGCTCCGGCGTCTACCCGGTGGACTATTCCGATCCAGCGACCAAACAGGCCATGGATGCATGGGTGGACCACCACACCGGCGGCCGCATCACCGAGGCGCCCGGCACCTTCGACCCGGGGAACACGCTGACCTTGCTCAACGCCGTCTACTTCGCGGCCGCCTGGGACCAACCGTTCGACCCGTCGGTCACGGAGGACGGCGCTTTCACCACGGCTTCCGGCGAGCCGGTCGAGGTACCCATGATGGGCAATCTGGTGCAGGCCTGGTACGCCCGCGGGAACGGCTGGCAAGGCCTGGACCTTCCCTATGCCGACGGGTTCGTCATGCGGCTCATCCTGCCGGACGGCGGCACGCCGGTCATGGACCAGGCCGGACTGGTGGAGGTGGCGACGGTGATGGATGGGGCCGACGAGGCCATGGTCGTTCTCGAGCTGCCCCGCTGGAACCACACCCACCGGCAGGACCTGTTGCCGATCCTGCGCGGGCTCGGACTCGCCGAAACCTTCGGCCCGGATCCAGATTTGGAGACCATCCAGCCGGACGCCTCGGTGACCGGCGCGGCCCAGCAGGCCAACATCACCGTCGGCGAAAAGGGAACCATCGCCGCCGCCGTGACCGAACTGGATGTGCTGTCCGGTTCGTTGCCGCCGCAGCCCGAGATCGAGCTTTCGTTCGATCGGCCCTTCCTCTACCAGATCATCCACCTGCCCACAGGTTTTCCGCTTTTCCTCGGCACGGTCCTGGACCCGCGCTGAGCGCCCGGAGACCCGTACCGCGCCCGTCCCCGCAGTGAAGCGGCAGCAGTACCAAGCCGGCCGGGAGTCCGTGACCCCCCGGCCGCGGCGGCATTACCGCAGGGCGTGCCCTCTGGGGAGCCGGCTACCGGAAGGTGTGCCGCCAAGCGCCGGGGCCGTGCGAGACGAACGGGCGCAGCAGCGGCCGGCGGTTTCGCCGGGGCTTGCTCTGCGGCGAGCTGGATACCCCGGATGACTGCAGGGCGGCGACAACGGCGGTCAGCGCGGCTAGTTCCTCGGCATTGGGATTGCCCTTGGCCACGGTCAGCAGCGGATGGGGCCCCATGGCGTCATCGGCCTGCGGCACCGCGGCGGTGCCCGAAGACTGTGTTGTATTCATGTCTGACCACCGGCTCATAGCGGAATGTTCCCGTGTTTCTTGTGCGGCATCGTCGCCCGCTTGTCGCGCAGCGCCCGCAGGCCGCGCACCACTTGAAGGCGGGTGTCGGACGGTGCGATCACGGCGTCGACATAACCGAGTTCGGCAGCCTGGTACGGGTTGAGCAGCTCTTCCTCGTACTGCGAAATGATCTCCTGCCGGCGGGCCTCGACGTCGCCGCCTTCGGCAGCCACTGCGGCCAGGTCGCGGCGGTAGAGGATGTTGACCGCGCCCTGGGCGCCCATCACGCCGATCTGGGCGGTGGGCCAGGCGAGGTTCAGGTCGGCACCGAGCTTCTTGGAGCCCATCACAATGTAGGCACCCCCGTAGGCCTTGCGGGTGATGACCGTAAGCTTCGGCACCGTGGCCTCGGCGTAGGCATAGAGCAGTTTGGCCCCGCGGCGGATGATGCCGTTGAACTCTTGGTCCTTGCCAGGCAGGAAGCCGGGCACGTCCACCAGCGTGAGGATGGGAATGTTGAAGGCGTCGCAGTGACGGACAAAGCGGGCGGCCTTTTCGGAGGCGTTGATGTCCAGCGTGCCTGCGAACTGCATGGGCTGATTGGCCACGACGCCGACGGTGTGCCCCTCGACGCGGCCGTAGCCGATGATCACGTTCGGCGCATACAGCGACTGCATTTCCAGGAAGTTGCCGTCGTCGACGACGTGCTCGATCACCGTCCGCATGTCGTACGGCTGGTTGGCCGAATCCGGAATCAGTTCGTCCAGGGTCAGGTCGTCAGCGGTGAGGTCGAGTTCCTCCTCGAAGTCCAGCGGCGGAGCCTCGGCCAGGTTGTTCGAGGGGAGGAACTCGAGCAGCTCACGGACGAATTCGACGGCGTCGGATTCATCGGCGGCCAGGTACGTGGCGGTGCCCGTCGTGGCGTTGTGCTGGCGCGCCCCGCCCAGCGTTTCCATGTCCACTTCTTCGCCGGTGACCGTCTTGATGACGTCCGGTCCGGTGATGAACATGTGGCTGGTCTTGTCCACCATCACCACGAAGTCCGTCAGGGCGGGGGAGTAGGCGGCCCCACCGGCGCACGGGCCCATGATCAGCGAGATCTGCGGCACCACGCCGGAGGCGGCAACGTTGTTGCGGAAGATGTCAGCGAACATCGCCAGCGACGCCACGCCCTCCTGGATCCGGGCGCCGCCGCCGTCGTTAATGCCGATGACGGGGCATCCGTTGCGCAGGGCGAATTCCTGCACCTTCACGATCTTCTCGCCGTTGACCTGGGAGAGCGAGCCGCCGTAGACGGAGAAGTCCTGGCTGTACAGCGCCACCAGCCGCCCATCGACGGTTCCGTAACCGGAGACGACGCCGTCGCCGAGCGGCTTCTTTTTCTCCATGCCGAAGGCGGTCGACCGGTGCGTGGCAAAGGCATCGAACTCGACGAAGGATCCTTCGTCCACCAGCATTTCGATCCGTTCCCGCGCGGTGTTCTTGCCGCGGGCATGTTGCTTCTCGATCGCCTCGGCGCCGGAAGGCTGCAGGGACTGCGCCTGGCGGCGGCGGAAGTCCGCAATCTTGCCTGCAGTGGTCTGCAGATCAAGGTCTTGATCGAGGCTCATGAATTCTCCGGATTCTGCCGAGGGTGTCGGATGCGGCGCTCTGCAGGCTGCTTAAGTAGGTTTCGCACAAAACAGCAGGGCGCAGGCGCGCCGCTGAACCAAGTCTAGTGAGCATGGGCGTCAGGCCACGTGTAGGAACCCTACAATTTCGCCGCAAGTGCTTTTGCCTGGGGAACCCCGCGGATCGCGGCCTGCCGGCAGCTCCCGTGCGGTCGGCGGTCAGTAGGATGGGACACATGAGCCCGAGTTTTTCCGACGTTGACCGACCGGCCCTGGATTTCGACGGCCTCAGCGACGCTCTCTGCGCACCCCTGGGCCCGTACCGGAGGCTCGAACTGGTGGAATCCACCGGCTCCACCAACAGCGACCTGGCGGCCAAGGCGGTCGCGGACAAGGTGGGATGGTCGGACCTGAGCGTCCTGGCCGCCGAGATGCAAACCGCAGGCCGCGGCCGGCTCGACCGGCAATGGAGCGCTCCGGCCCGCTCGTCGGTGATCGTGAGCATCCTGCTGCGCCCCTTCAATCACGCCGGCCGGCCCGTGCCGACCCAAAGCTACGCCTGGTTCTCACTGCTGGCCGCCGCCTCGCTGGCGGAGGCGCTCGGCGAGTACGCGCAGCTGAAGGCCGAGGTCAAATGGCCCAACGACGTCCTGGTCTCCGGCCGCAAGATCGCCGGCATCCTGGCCCAAATCGTGAGCTACCCCGACGGCTCGCCCCCCGCCGTCGTCCTCGGCACCGGCCTCAACGTGACCCTCTCCAGGGATGAACTGCCGGTTCCCACCGCCACCAGCGTCGCGCTGGAAAAGGGCCGGACGACCGACCGGAACATCCTGCTGATGTCCTATCTGCGGGTCTTCTCGCAGCGCTACCGGCAGTTCTGTGATGTCAGCGGCGACCCGGCGGCCGAATGGGACGACGGATCCAGCCTGATCGGCCGGATGCGGGACGTGATGGTCACCCTGGGACAGCAGGTGCGCGCCGAGCTTCCGGACGGGAAACACATCATCGGCGAGGCCTTCGGCCTGGACGCTTACGGTGCCGTGAAAATCCGCGACGCGGAAGGCACAGAGCACGTCGTGGCGGCCGGCGACGTGGTGCACCTCCGGCCGCACGAAGGTCCCTGAGTTGCGCCGGACGCCCTGCCGGACCCGGGAGCCGCGTTGCGGCTGAAACTGGATCCGGGGGAGCGCGTGATCGTGGTGACCCGGCCGCAGGCACGGAAGCTTTCCTGGCCGGTGGCGGCAGCGCTGCTGGTGCTGGGAGTCGGCTCCTACCTGCTGGGCAACCTGAGCCGTCCCGGCCCGCCGGACTGGGTGGTCGAGTCGCGCCCCTTGCTGCTCGCCGGACTGGCCGTGATGGTGGCGGCGCTGCTGTCGCGACTGTTCCTCCTGCCGCTGCTGCGCTGGATGAGCACGCGCTATGTGCTGACCAGCCGGCGGCTCATCATCCGCGAGGGCGTCGGGCGGCGGCATGAACGCCAGCTGCTGCTGGTGGCCATCGCCGAAGTCCGCAGCGAGCAGTCCATCATCCAGCGCACCCTGCGCAGCGGCAATCTCACGATCGACCTGGGGCACGGACGGACCAGCACGGCGGTTGACGTACCGGAGGTCCACCGGTTCAGATCGTTGGTGGTGGAGGCCATTGAGGAGCTGCCACGCACCACCATGTTTGATGGTGTAGACATGGAAACGGAAACAGAGTGGAACAGCTGGGACAGCTGACAGGGAGGAAAGCACAGGATGGACATCAGCAGCGGGCAGGATGAACCGCGCCGGCCACCGGTTCCGCGTGATCCCGAGCTGCCCCATCTGCTGCGCCGCGAAGTGCCGCCGCCGCCCGCGGACGAACCGGACGAAGGGCTGGAGGAAACCCGCCCGGAGGACCCCGAACCTGTGCTGGAGCCCGAGCCGGCACCGGAAGGGCACCAGGCCCCCGGCGGCCACCCGACGGGGGAGCCCGAGCCGCTGACCTTGTCCATGCCCCGGGTGCCGCTGCCCACCCCCGCGCCGGTCGCCGAGTCCAACGGAAAGGTGGACCGGCAGGCCATCAAGGATCTCGAGATCCGGCTGTTGGGTTCCGAACGGACCATGAAGCGCCGTGAAGTGGCTGCCGGGGCAGGAGTGTCGCTGCTGTCGGCCCGCAAAATCTGGCGTGCCCTGGGGTTCGCCAACCTCGGGGACGAAGACCTCGCCTTCACCCAGGCCGACCTGGAGGCCTTGACCACCATCATCGACCTGGTCCGCGAGGAGCGGCTGACCGAAGAAGCGGCGATTTCGATCACCCGGTCGGTCGGCCAGATGACGGACCGCATGGTGGTCTGGCAGGTGGAGGCGTTGGTGGAGGAGATGGTGCACCAGCGGGGGCTCACTGATGCCCAGGCCCGCCAGCGGCTGGTCCATGAGCTGCCGAACCTGATCGATTCCCTGGAAAAGCTGTTGCTCTACTCCTATCGGCGACAGCTCAACGCCGGGGTTGCCCGCCTGACCGTCCGGTCCGAGGCCGCCCTCCGAGCCGGAGCCGGGGCAGGTGGCGACGCCGATTCGCTGCCCCTGCTGCGGGCGGTGGGTTTCGCGGACCTGGTGTCCTACACGAGCCTGTCCCGCCAGATGAACGAGAAGACCCTGGCCCAGCTGGTCCAGCGCTTCGAAAACCGCTGTGCCGAGATCATCTCCGTGGGCGGCGGGCGCCTGGTGAAGACGATCGGCGACGAAGTCCTCTACATCGCGCCCTCCCCGCAGGCCGGGGCCGAAATTTCGCTGGCCCTGGCGAAGGCCATAGGCGACGACGACCTGCTGCCCTCGGCGCGGGTGGCCATGGTGTGGGGCAGGGTCCTTTCCCGGCTCGGCGACATCTACGGCCCCACGGTCAATCTCGCCGCCCGCCTGACCACGCTCGCGGAGCCCGGCACCGTTCTGGTCGATGCGTCCACCGCGTCCACGCTCGCCGGGGATGAGAGATTCGTGTTGATCCCGCAGAAGGTGCGCACCGTCCGTGGATTCGGCGAGGTCAACCCGGTCACCGTTGCCCACGGCACCGGCCAAGGGCTGGTTGTCGACTAGGTCCAGGCTCACCGGACGGTACCGCAACGAGGCCCTCGACGCCCGGGCACGGCACCGCCCCCGACGCCCGGGCAGGGCATCGCCGTCGTCGTTCCCGGGCGAATGGCCGGCAGGGGAGTCCTCCCCATGCCTTCGGGTTTACGCTCAGTGGTTATACGTGCAATAGTCGATAAGGGCCCTTGTCGCACCAAGGGCCGTCTTTGGGTGCCTTATCGGCGTGTTCTTCCGGAATTTCCCGGGGCGCCGACGGGGAATCGGCGCGGGATCACAAAGGAATCAGGGCATTGCGGGGAAGAATGTTCGGGCGGACGCGGCGGCGCAAGACGCTCGCATCGACGACAACCTTCTCTGTGGCGACGGCGCTGGTGGTCGGCGGGGCCATCTACTACCAAGGGTTCCCCACCGCCGACGTGGATTTGAATGACGGCGGGGTGTGGGTCACCAACAACAGCCAGGGGATGGTAGGCCACCTCAACTATCAGTCCCAGGTGCTCGACGGCGGCTTCAGGGCCAACAGTGACGGCTTTGATGTCCTGCAGAACGCCGGCACGGTGTTCATGGAAAACCAGGACCAGTCGATGCTCAGCCCGGTGGACGTGGCGCAGATGGAGCGCGGGTCCGAACAGCAGTTGCCCGGCACCGCCGACGTGGCTTTCGGCAACACGCTGCTGTCCATCACCGACACGGCCAAGGGCCAAGTCTGGATCAGCCCGGCCGACGAGTTGGGGTCGTTCAATGAGGAAACGGCCGAGCCGCTGCTCACCGACGCCAAGGGCAGCGTGGCCACGGTCTCGAGGCAGGACACCATCTTCGTTGCCGATCCGGCTGCCGGCGAGGTAGCCCGCTTCGAAGTCAACGACGAAGGCGTGCCCGAACGCACCGGCGGGCACCGGGTGGAGTCGCTGGCCACAGCCGGGGATCTGCAGATAGCCGCCGTGGGGGAAGAAGCGGTGGTCTTCGATACCGACTCGGGCCTGCTGGTTCTCCCCGGCGGCCGCGAGGTCACCGTGCCGGACGCCCGCGGCGGCGCGCTTCAGCTCAGCGGCGACGAGAGCCCGTTCGTGGCGGTGGCAACCGAGTCGGCCCTGATCAAGCAGCCGCTGAACGGATCCGACGCAGCCATCGTGCCGCTGGAAGGCACCGGAACACCGGCCGCACCGGTCCAGCTCGCCGGATGCCTGCACGCGGCCTGGGCCGGCGTCAACCACTACCTGCGGGACTGCAGCGACGACGCCGATGATCTAGCGCAGCCGATCCTGGGAATCGGTGCGAACGCGTCGCTGGTCTTCCGGGTGAACCGGGACATCGTGGTCCTCAACGACGTGAACGCCGGCAACGTCTGGCTGGTGCTCGAAAACATGCAGCTGGTGGACAACTGGAGCGACCTGATCCCGCCGGAGCAGGAGAACGAAGAGGACGAAGAGGACTCGGCGGACGAGAACCCGGTCAACACCCTGCCCGACCGCACCGAGGAAAACCAGCCGCCGGTCGCCCAGGACGACGCCTTCGGCGTGCGTGCCGGCCGCACCACCACGCTGACCATCCTGGACAATGACTCCGACCCCGACGGCGATGTGCTCACCGCCCGCGTGATCGGCGACGGCCCGGTCGTCGGCGAGGTGCAGGGCATCTACGACAGCACCGGACTGCAGATCGTGGTTAACGGCGACGCGGGGCCCGGCCGGCACACCTTCAATTACGAGGTGGACGACGGCCGGGGCGGCACGGACACGGCGCGGGTAGCGATTGACGTGCGCGCCGAGGGCAGCAACCTGCCGCCGGAAGCGAAGCGGAAGACCACAATCCTGGTGGAACAGGGCCGGGAGATCAGCCAGAACATCCTCAGCGACTGGATCGACCCGGACGGGGACGACCTGTTCCTGGTCGACGCCGACAACACCGCCGACGGAGACCTGGTGCGGACCCGGCCGGATGGGCTGCTGACCTTCCAGGACGTCGGGAAGACGTTCGGCAAGAAGGACGTCACGGTGCGGGTGTCCGATGGTTCCGAAACCACCGAGGACGTGGTGGTGTTCGACGTCCGCCCGCCCGGCGCGCTGCCGCCCTTGGCCAACGCCGACCACTTTTCCGCGACCGTGGGCCAGGAAATCCAGATCGCGCCGCTGAAAAACGACCAGGACCCCAACGGCGGGGAACTCCGGCTGGCCAAGACCGGTTCCGCGGCGAACACCTCGATCGTGCCCGACTACGACGCCGGGACGGTCAAGTTCACGGCCGATGCCGCTGGCGCCCACTACTTCACCTACCTCGTCACCAACGGGCCCACCAGCACCACCGGCCTGATCCGCATCGATGCCACCGAGGACGACGGCGGCGGCGCGCCGGTGGCCGTGCGCGACGTTGCGCTGCTGCCGGAGAACGGGCAGGTGCTGGTGGATGTGCTGGCCAATGACACCGACCCCGCCGGCGGCGTCCTGGTTGTGACCTCGGTGGACGCGGACGGGGCGCCTGTCGCCGTCGAGGTGCTGGACCACAACATTTTGCGCCTCTCCGACGTGAAGGGGCTGCACGAGCAGACCACCATCCGGTACACCGTGTCGAACGGCTTCGCCTCGGCCACGGGCGAGGTCAGCGTGATCTCCGTGGCCGGCCAGGACAAGCCGCTGCCGCCGCAGGCCGAGGCCGACACCGCAACCGTGCGGGCCGGCGACGTCGTGACCGTGGAGGTGCTGGCCAACGACACCGATCCGAACGGCGACACGCTGGAGCTGGTGGAAGAGCTCGCCGAGACCCCGGACCCTGCCGATGGCCGCATCTTCACTGCCGAGAATACCGTGCGCTTCATCGCCGGGCAGCAGGCCAAAACGGTCTACGCGGTCTACGAGGTGACTGACTCTACAGGACAGAGAGATTCGGCCCAGCTGAGGATCAATATCCTCCCGCGCGACGACGAGTCCAACTCCCAGCCCGCCCCCAAGAACCAGGAGGCCCGCGCCATCGCGGGGTCGACGGTCCGGATTCCCATCCCGCTGAACGGCATCGATCCCGACGGCGACTCGGTGTACCTGACGGGCATCGGCAAGGCTCCCACCCAGGGCGCGGCCGTCGCCGGGCCCAACTACATCGACTACACGGCATCGGCGCAGGGCGCGGGAACCGACACCTTCACCTACCAGGTCAAGGACAGGCTGGGCGCCGTCAACACGGCCACGGTCCTGGTGGGCATCGCCCCCGCGCCGGAGAGCAATCAGAACCCGGTGGCGCTGGACGACGGGATCGAGATCCGGCCGGGCCGGACGGTGGCCGTCGACGTGCTCACAAACGATTCGGACCCGGACGGTGACCCGCTCCAGTTGGCCCCCGACAAAATCGTCGGCACGCCCGAGTCGATCGCGGCCAAGGCCGAAGACGGCCGCGTCTATCTGACAACCCCGGCCCAGGAAGGCACGGTCAACGCCCGGTACACGGTGGGCGACGGCCGCGGCGGCTCCGCCGTCGGGACCGTGACGGTCCAAGTGAGCGAGGACGCCCCGCTGCAGGCGCCGCTGGCCCGCGATGATCGGGTGGAATCGGCCGACATCAAGGGGCGCACCGCCGTCGACGTGCCGGTGCTGGAGAACGACGAGGACCCGGACGGCGTGGCCAAGGAACTGGACGTCCTGGTCGATGGTGACTACCCGACCGCCCGGGCGGTCGCCGACGGCCAGGTCAACGTGGAGCTGACCGACGCGGTCCAGCTGATTCCCTACACCGTCCGGGACGGAGACGGGCTGCAGGCCACCGCGGTCATCTGGGTTCCGCCGCTGGGCGAGCAGTATCCGGTGCTGCGCGACAACACCCCGCTGGACGTGACGGCCGGCGACGAACTGCAGCTGGACCTGACCGAACTGGTGGAAGTCCGGCCCGGCCGCACCCCGCGGATCACGGTGGCCGAAAGCATCCGCGCGATCGGCACCAGCGACAACCAATGGATGGCCGACGCGAGCACGCTCAGCTACAAGGCGGACCTCGACTACGCCGGCCCCGGCTCCATCACGTTCGAGGTGACCGACGGATCGGGCCCCGACGACCCCGAGGGGCTCAAGTCCACGCTGACCATCATGACCAAAGTGATTCCGGCCGCCGACCGGAACTTCCCGCCGGAGCTGACCACCGGCACGCTCGAGGTCGCCAAGGGCGAAGACGCCGTCAGCTACGACCTGCGCCCGCTGGCCAGCGACCCGAACCCCGAGGACCTGGAGAAGCTGCAGTTCGCCGTCGAAGGCGGGACGCCGGAAGGATTCGACGTCAGCCTGGAGGGCAGCGTTCTGCGGGTGGCGGCGGATGCCGCGCTCCAGACCGGAGCCACCGGCGTGGTCAACTTCTCCGTGACCGACGGGCGCTCCGACAAGGTGACCAGCCGGGTGGGTGTGCGGGCGACCGCCTCCACCCGCCCGCTGCCGGTCGCCAACGACGACCAGGTGCCCGACGCCGTCCAGGGCGAAGCGCTGCCGGTAGACGTGCTCGCCAACGACGTGAACCCGTTCCCGGAAACCCCGCTGACGATCGTCAGCGCCGTGGCCGGCAACGGGGGCACCGCGGAGATCGACGGGGAGCGGATCATCGTGACGCCCGGCGCCGACTTCTCCGGCACCATGACCGTCGAATACACGGTCGAGGACAAGACCCGCGAGGGAAGCCGGCAGGCGACGGCGAACGTCTCGCTCGTGGTCAAGGGCCGACCGGAGACGCCCGGCACGCCGCTGGTTGACTCGGTCCGCAACCAGAGCGTGGTGCTGTCCTGGACGGCGCCCAGCGACAACGGCGCGCCGATCACCGGCTACACGGTGAACGCGGTCGGCGGGGGCTTCAGCCAGCAGTGCGCGACCACCACCTGCACCCTGACCGGCCTGCAGAACGACGTCGAATACACCTTCACGGTGACGGCGGAGAACAGCATTGGCACGTCCGACCCGTCCGCGGAGTCGGCGGTGGCGCGGCCGGATGTCCGGCCGGCGACCCCGGCCGCTCCGCAGCTGAAGTTCGGCGACAAGTCACTGGACGTGAGCTGGACCGCCCCGGCCAACGAAGGCTCGGCGATCGAAAGCTACACCCTGGAGATTTCGCCGGCGCCGCCGAGCGGCCAGCTGCAGAAGAACGGCCTGACCGGCACCAGCTACAGGTGGGAGGGACTGGAGAACGGCCAGGCCTACGAGGTCCGGGTGCAGGCGCACAACCGCGCCCCGGAACCGAGCGACTTCAGCGCCTACTCCGCCGCAGAGGTGCCGGCCGGTCCGCCCGCCGCTCCCACCGCTCCTGCCACCGAACGGGTGAAATCCGTGGGTGACCAGAGCCAGCTGAAGGTGAGCTGGGCCGCGCCGGCCAACAACGGCGGCGAAATTCTCGACTACACCGTGCGCGAATACCAGGGCGGAGGCCTGACCCGGACCTTCCCGGCGGTGAGCGCGACGTCGCAGACCGTGACCGCACCGAACTCGGAGACCGCCTACACCTACACCGTCACGGCCCGGAACAAGGCCGGGTCGGGCGAGGCCAGCCCGCAGTCCAATGCGCGGCGGGCGGTCGGCGCACCTGCTGCCCCGACCGGAGCCTCGCTGAGCGAAGCGGAGACCGGCGGGGCCGGACGCGCGGTAACGGTGTCCTTCAACGAACTGACCGCCGCGCAGCGCAACGGCGCCCAGGCCGGCGAAGTCAGCTACCGCGCGACCTTCAGCGACGGCCGGACCATGGCCATCGCAAACGGCCAGAAGGTGGGAGGCTTCACCAACGGCAAGGCCGTCAACGTGCGCATCACCTCCGTGGCCAACAGCGACGGCGCGAGCTACTCCAGTGCGCCGAGCGCCGAGTCCAACAACGCGACGCCGTATGGGGCTCCGGGCACGCCGAGCGTTTCCGGACAGAACGGCGCCAGGGAACAGCAGGACGTCACGTTCAGCTGGAGCGCACCGGCGGCGAACAGCCATGACGTCACCCAAATCCGGATCCGGATCGACGGGGGCGCCTGGCAGAATGTGGCCAACTCGGGAAGCAAGACCGTCAACACCCGCGCGTACAACAAGCGCGTGACGTTCGAAGCGCAGTCGATCAATTCCCGGGGCACGGCCGGTGCGATAGCGTCGACCGCGGCCAGCTCCGGCGACGCTCCACCGCCGCCGCCGCCGCCGAAGACGCAGTGGACGGTGACCGTTGGCGGAGGCAATACGGATCTCGATGATGGACACCGGACCTGCATGGAAAATGCCGACGGCAGCAGCGACAACTTCAACAACGGGTCTTGCGCAGGCAACCACTGGGCCATTTGGGGCAGTGAGATCGTTGTCCAGTGCTACGTGCAGTGGAGCAGCGGAAAGTGGTACAAGCAGATCGGCGGCGGCCAACCGCAGAACCACAACATGGTCGTCAAGGGCCTGCACATCCGTGAGGCGGGGACTAACGGGCATCTTGCCAACTCGGCCCCGGCAGGGATGGGCAGATGTTAGGCCGCCAGCGGGAGGGGCGGCCGACCCCATGACCGCACGCTCCTTAAGCAACTAGAAGTTTTGACACCGAAGCAACACGAAGAGAGACCGGGAACAGCATGACGATGACTTCCGAGCAGGCCGAGTGGTTCGCCGAGACGTTCGGGAAGCTGGCCGCCAACGTCGGCCAGGCCGTGCTTGGTAAAAACCAAGTGGTGCGCTTGGTGCTCACCGCCATGCTGGCCGAGGGGCACGTGCTGCTGGAGGACGCCCCGGGAACCGGCAAGACGATGCTGGCCCGGTCGCTGGCCGCCACCGTGCAGGGCTCGAACTCGCGCATCCAGTTCACGCCGGACCTGCTGCCCTCGGACGTCACCGGCATCACCATCTACGACCAGAAGACGCAGAAGTTCGAGTTCCACAAGGGCCCGATCTTCGCCACCGTGGTGCTGGCGGACGAGATCAACCGCGCCTCGCCGAAGACGCAGTCGGCGCTGCTGGAAGTCATGGAAGAAGGCCGGGTGACGGTGGACGGCGTGACCTATGACGCCGGGCGACCCTTCATGGTGATCGCCACGCAGAACCCGATCGAGCAGGCCGGCACGTACCGCCTCCCGGAAGCCCAGCTGGACCGCTTCCTGATCAAGACGTCGATCGGCTACCCGGACCGCGCGTCCACGGTGGAACTGCTGGCCGGAGCCGGCACCCGGGACCGGTCGGCGGCCCTGACGCCGATCATCACCCCGCAGGCCGTGCGAGACATGGCTGACCTCGCGGCCACCACCCACGTGGACCTGTCGGTACTGGAATACGTCTCCGCCCTGTGCGAGGAAACCCGCACCGCGGCCGAGTCGCGCCTCGGCGTGAGCGTCCGCGGCGCCCTGGCCATGGTCCGGGCGGCCAAGGTCTGGGCCGCCTCCCAGGGCCGGAACTTCGTACTGCCGGATGACATCAAGGAATTGGCTCCGGTGGTCTGGAACCACCGGTTCGTGATGGACCCCGAGGCGGAGTTTGCCGGCGCCACCCCGGAGGCCGTGATGTCGCGCGTGCTGGCCGGCGTGCCGGCGCCCCAGCAGCGGGTGACGGTCTAGGGCCGTGCCGACGGAAGATTTCCGGCCGGAAGCGGCGGCATGACCGAGACGACGACGAAGCGGGCCACGGAGCAGACGAAGCGGTTCGCCGGCCTCGGCGAAACCATCCGGCGGGTGGCTCCGGACGAAGGCAGCACGCTGCATCCGGCCTCGCTGGCGGCCCGGGCCGGTTCGCTGGCAGGGCAGTACGTGCGGCCGGGCTGGCAGCGGGCCCGGGGCGCCGCCGAGCGCCACCTGCGGCCCGTGCTGGAAACGGTGAGCCCGCTGGGCTGGGTGGTTGCCGGCAGCACGGTCCTGCTGTTGGTGCCCGGGATGGCCTTCGGCTGGCAGGAAGCCAAGATCGCGGCACTCACGGGACTGTTTCTGCTGTTGCTGGCGATAGGTTTTGTGTTGGGCCGTTCCTCGTATGGCGTGGAACTGGACCTGGCCCGCACCCGGGTCGCGGTCGGCGACCAGGCCGTGGGGAGCATAGCGGTGACGAATACCGCGGACAAACCCCTGCTGCCGGCGGCGCTGGAGCTGCCGGTCGGAGCGGCCACCGCCGTGTTCCAGTTGCCGCGCATGAAGGCCGGCCAAGTGCACGAGGACCTGTTCACCATCCCGACGCAGCGCCGCGCCGTCATCGTGGTGGGCCCGGTCCGTTCGGTGCGCCAGGATCCTCTGGGCCTGCTCCGCCGCCAGATGATGTGGACGGAACCGACCGACCTGTTCGTCCATCCGCGCACCACCGCGCTGGGCAGTTCGGCCGCCGGGTTCATCCGCGACCTCGAGGGCCTGCCCACCAAGGAACTGGCCAGCGCCGACGTCTCCTTCCACGCGCTGCGCGATTACGTCCCCGGCGACGACCGCCGCTACATCCACTGGAAAACCACGGCGCGCACCAACACGCTGATGGTGCGCCAGTTCGAGGAAACCCGCCGCGCGCATCTCGCCGTCGCGGTCTCGACGAACACCGAGGAATACGGTTCGGAGGAAGACTTCGAACTGGCGGTCTCCGTCGGCGCTTCGATCGGGCTGCAGGCCATCCGGGAGGAGCGCAACCTGAGCGTCCTGACCCAGCGGGGCCCGCTGCGCAGCGAAACCGGCCGCATCCTGCTCGATGAAATGACCCGGATCGAGGGCAAACCGCAGCGCTCCACCGCGGTGGAACTGGCCCGCAGTACCGCCGACGCGGTTCCGAATGCGTCCGTCATGTTCCTGGTCGTCGGTGATCACGTGTCCGCCACGCAGCTGCGCCAGGCATCGTCGGCCGTTCCGGTTGGCATCCGTGCGTTCGCCATCCGCTGCGGCGGCGGCCTCCAGGCCGCCCGGGCGACCATCGGCGACCTGTCCGTGCTGTCCCTGTCCACCCTGGACGACCTGGCCCTCGTGTTGCGGAAGGCCGCCGCATGAGCGGCAGCGCCAACGCTCCGTCTCCGGGGCAGCAACCCGGGCGGGTGCGCGGCCGTGCCGCCGCAGCACAGAACGACGCCGGCCCTGCCGCCCCGCGGAAGCGGCGCCTGCCGGCCGGCGGCGGATTGTCGACCCGGCTACCGCGGCCCGCAGGACAGGTGGCCATCGACGCGGCTGTCCTGGTGCTGCTGCTGGGACTGGGACTGGCCGGATTCCATCATGTTTTCGGCGGAAACGGCCGCTACCTTACTGCAGGCTTCGGCGGCATCGCCGTCGGCCTCCTGCTCTCGCTGGTCGGCGCGCGCTACCGGCTGGGCCTGTTGTCCACGGCCACCGCGGGACTCGCGGCGTACCTGCTGCTCGGCAGCACCTTCGCCGCGCCCGGCGAAGCGATCGGCGGCGTCCTGCCGTCGCTGGACTCGCTGCGCACGGTGCTGGCGCTGCTGGACGATCAATTCGCCGCGGTCCACAGCGTGAGCAGCCTGCTGAACCAGTCCTTGGCCGCGGCGACGGACAATGTGCTGGCGCTG
>NZ_JBNHGE010000049.1:0-18195 GCF_059090935.1 Arthrobacter sp. Y3223166
GCACTCGGGAGGGTGTGGGAGAGTAGGTCGCCGCCGGACATTCTTTGAACACGGGAAGGCCCCGCCAACGATGGCGGGGCCTTCCCGCGTTTAACCAGGATGCCGGTTCGTTAGTGGAGTCACAGTCCGACGGCGGTTGTCTGCAACTGGCAGAACAGTCCGCTGGACTAGAATGGATCGATGGTACGGGCGCGCCACAGATGATTGCGCCCACAACAAGACACGCATTTCATAGAGATTTTTGATGGCTGTGGTTGGCTGGTTCGACCTTGGCCCGCACTGAGAGGAGTTCCGGCATGGCTGATTTCCGGGGTCGTGAAGGACGAGACGACAGGGGTGCAGGCAGAGGCAACTTTGGCAACCGGTCGGGAGCCGAGCGCTCCACCGAGGGCGGCGATAGAAAGCGCCCCGACAAGCAGGACCGACGCAGCGGCGGTTCCGGTGGCGCGGGTGGTTTCCGTTCGCGGGATGATCGGCCGGGTCAGGATCGTGGTGAGCGTCGGGACTTTGGTGATCGGCCGCGTCAGGATCGTGGTGAGCGTCGGGACTTCGGTGATCGGCCGCGTCAGGATCGTGGCAGCGCGTCTGGTGGTGCGGGTGGTTTCCGTTCGCGCGAGGATCGGCCGCGTCAGGATCGTGGTGAGCGTCGGGACTTTGGTGATCGTCCTCGTCAGGACCGTGGCGGCAGCTCGTCCGGCGGCGGTTTCCGTTCGCGCGATGATCGTCCCCGCCAAGATCGTGAGCGTCGGGACTTTGGTGATCGGCCGCGTCAGGATCGTGGTGAGCGTCGGGACTTTGGTGATCGTCCTCGTCAGGATCGTGGCAGCGCGTCTGGTGGTGCGGGTGGTTTCCGTTCGCGCGATGACAGGCCGCGTCAGGATCGTGGCAGCGCGTCTGGTGGTGCCGGTGGTTTCCGTTCGCGCGATGATCGGCCGCGTCAGGATCGTGGTGAGCGTCGGGACTTCGGTGACCGCCCCCGCCAGGACCGCGGTGACCGTTCCCGCCACGACGGCGGTGGCAGGTCGTTCGAGCGCGCCGGCGGAGCACCTGATCACAATGCCGGAGACCTGCGCAGTTCCAACCGGGTCGACCGCCCGCGTTCACCGGAGATTGACCCCGACGTCACGGGTGCCGAGCTGGACCGCGTCACGCGCGCGCAGCTGCGGACCTTGGAGTCCAAGAACGCTGAGTGGGTTGCCAAGCACCTGGTGATGGCCGGGCGACTGCTGGACGAGGAACCGGAACTTGCCTTCCAGCACGCCCTGGCGGCCAGCCGCAGGGGTGGGCGCATGGCTCCGGTGCGAGAGGCCGTCGGCCTGACCGCATACGCGGCCGGTCACTACGGTGAAGCCCTCAGGGAGTTCCGCACCTTCCGTCGCATCAGCGGCTCCAATGAGCACCTGCCGATCATGGCCGACTGCGAACGTGGCCTCGGGCGGCCGGACAGGGCGCTGGAGCTGACGCGGTCAGAAGACGCCGCAACACTGGATACGGCGGGCAAGGTGGAACTGGCGATTGTGGCCTCCGGCGCCCGTTCCGACCTGGAGCAGTACGACGCGGCGGTTGCGGCCTTGGAGATTCCGCAACTGGACCGAAACAGGGCCTTCTCCTACAGCCCGCGGCTGTTCCGGGCGTATGCGGACGCCTTGGATGCCGCTAACCGTGGTGAGGAAGCACAGCAATGGAGGCGCCAGGCGATGGTGGCCGAAAACGCCCTGGGCGTGGGAGATTTTGCCGAGCCCGAGATTGTCGACCTGGTCGGCGATGAGATGGAACCGGATGACGGCCGCCGCGAAGCTGGCCCCGTTACCGATGTGCGGGGTTTCATCAACGAGGCCGACACGGCCGGCCCGGCCGAATCTGAAGAGTCAGCGCCGGACGACGGCGAAAGTGAGCCTGCGGCTGGTTCTCCGACCGGCTCCCATGAAGCGGCTGCTCCAGCTGCGACGGACGTCGAAGACGCCGGCGCTCCCGGCACCGCGTCCGCCCAGGCCAGCAGGGACGATGACGGGTAAGCCGCTGATCTCCGGCTACGACGCCGTGCTGTCCGATCTGGACGGCGTCGTGTACGCCGGGCACCAGGCTATCCCCGGAGCCGTAGAGGCATTGAGGGGCCTCGCGGAGACCCGGACGGCGCTGGGCTACATCACCAACAATGCGTCGCGGTCAGCGGCGCAGGTGGCCGCTCATTTGCGCGAGCTCGGTGCGCCGGCCACCGCCGACCAGGTCTTCGGGTCGGCGCGGGCCGGTGCGCTGATGCTTGCCCGGCATGTTCCGGCGGGCTCAAAGGTCCTGGTCACGGGAAGCCAAACCCTGGCGGACGAAACAGCCGCCCAAGGCTTCGTGCCGGTCCGTTCCGCCCTCGATGCCCCGGTCGCCGTGATCCAGGGGTTTGACCCGGAGCTGGGCTGGAAGGACTTGGCGGAGGCATCGTTCGCCGTTGCCGCGGGCGCCTTCTGGATCGCCACCAACACGGACCTGACCATTCCCCGAGAGCGTGGCATCGCCCCCGGAAACGGTTCGTTGGTGGCGGCCGTACAGGCAGCCACCGGCGCGGTGCCCCTGGTTGCAGGAAAGCCGGAAGCGGGCATTTTTACGACGGCGGCTGCGGCGTTGGGAGCTCGCCGCCCGCTGGTGGTGGGGGACCGGCTCGATACCGACATCCTCGGCGGCAACAACGCGGGCATGGACACGGCAGTCGTCTTGACCGGCATCGACGGGGTCGAAACGATCCTCGCCGCGCGCACGGCCGAACGGCCACGGTATCTGCTGGGCAGCCTGGCCGAACTGTACCGGCCCTATCCTGCCGTTACCCCTGACGGCTCGGGGTTCCGCTGCGGTGCTGCGGTGGCCGCCGTCGAAAACGGGAAGCTGAATGTCTCCGGCAGCCGGGAGGATGTGGACACCTGGCGCGCTGCCTGCGCGGCTTGGTGGGATGCCCATCCGCACCAGGCGTCCGCGGCCGCGCCTGACCTTGCCGATTGAAGGCCGATATTAGACTGGCTCATGCGGTTGGGTACAGCCGCCGACGCGAGGGAGGATAGCTTGGACCTGCCAGAATCAGGGGAGAGCGGCGGCCGGGTGCAGCCGCAGTGGCCGGCCCCCGGTGACTCCACGGCCGACGAGCCGGTCGACGCGATCATCTCCGGCCTGGCCGGGATTCCGGACCTTCCCGTACGCGGGCACCAACACGTGTACCAGCAGATCCACGACGATTTGTTGGCCGAGCTGGAGACCGAGGCTGATTGAGCCCTATGCCCAGACTGGACCAGGAGCTCGTATCCCGCGGATTGGCACGGTCCCGTACCCACGCAGCCAAGCTCATAGCGGCCGGGCGGGTCAGTCGTGCCGGAACTGTACTGACCAAGGCGGCGGCCGCCGTCGGCCCGGACGACCAGCTGGCCGTGGCCGCAGACGGAGGCCCCGACTACGTCAGCAGGGCCGGACACAAACTTGCCGGTGCACTGGCGGCCTTCCCCGCAGTCGATCCGGCGGGCCTGCGCTGCCTCGATGCCGGAGCTTCTACCGGCGGCTTCACCGATGTACTGCTGCGTGCCGGCGCGCAGGAGGTCGTCGCCGTGGACGTCGGACACGGCCAGCTCGTCGACGCGATTCGTACGGACAGCAGGGTCCGGGTATTCGAAGGCCTGAACGTCCGGTATCTCGACCCGGCAGCGATCGGCGGCCCGGTGGACCTGACCGTCGCGGATCTGTCGTTCATCTCCCTCACCCTGGTCATAGGACCGTTGGCCGATGCGACCCGTCCGGCCGGGAATCTGCTGCTGATGGTCAAGCCGCAGTTCGAGGTTGGCCGCGAGCGGCTGGCGCGCAGCGGCGTCGTCAGTTCCGACACGGAACGGTACCGGGCGGTTCGCAACGTTGTCGCCGCAGCGTTGGAACGGGGGCTGGACATACGCGGATTGGCGGCCAGCCCGCTTCCCGGCCAGGACGGGAACGTCGAATATTTCCTGTGGATAAGTGTTCCCCCGGGGGCCACTGAGCGCAGAACGGGTAGTGTGCTGCAGGAGGCAGTGGACGCGGCCATGGCCGGTTTCCCGCGGGAGCGGGAAGCGAGGCCGGACCAGTTGGATGAACCGAGAGGGCAGGAACCGGGAGTGGAGCGATGAGCCGGCGGATATTGGTGCTCGCGCACACCGGGCGCGCAGACGCCCTGGCGGCCGCCCAGGAAACCTGCGCCCAACTCCACTCGTCCGGCCTGGTGCCGGTCATGCGACGGGAAGAGGTCGGACACCTCCAGGAGACCTACGGCGAGCTGGCCGTTCCCACCGAAATACTGGACGAGGACATCGGCCTGGACGGCGTTGATCTGGGCATGGTCCTCGGCGGCGACGGTACCATCCTGCGCTCGGCCGAACTGGTCCGGGAATCGGACGTCCCGCTGCTGGGTGTTAACCTCGGACACGTCGGCTTTTTGGCCGAGAGCGAGCGGGCGGATCTGGCCCAGACGGTTCACTGGGTGGTAAACCGCGAATACACGGTTGAGGAGCGCCTCACCATTGACGTCCAGGTGTGGCTGGACAAGCGCAAGATCGGCCATACCTGGGCGCTGAACGAGGCGGCGGTGGAAAAAGGCGACCGGCAGCGGATGCTGGAAGTAGTGGTCGAGGTCGACGCCCTGCCCATCAGCTCGTTCGGCTGCGACGGCGTGGTCATGGCCACCCCCACGGGGTCCACTGCCTACGCCTTCTCCGCGGGCGGCCCGGTGGTTTGGCCCCAGGTGGAAGCCCTGCTGATGACCCCGATCAGCGCCCACGCGCTGTTCGCCAAACCGCTGGTGGTTGCCCCGGATTCGATCATGGCGGTGGAAGTGCTCAGCCGCAGCGATGCCAACGGCGTACTCTGGTGCGACGGCCGCCGAAGCCTGGAGCTGCCGCCCGGTTCCCGGATCGAAGTGACGCGCTCCAACAAACCCGTGCGGCTGGCCCGGACCAGGAGGACGCCGTTCTCGGAGCGTTTGGTCCGCAAATTCGAACTGCCGACGTCGGGATGGCGCGGGCCCGTCAGCCCCTCGGAAGAACAGCCGCCGACTTCGTCCCTGCCTACCGTGCGGACAGTGGAACCACGATACGCCCAGCCAAGCCAGGAGGCGCCGAAGTGATCGAAGAAATCCGGATCCGCAACCTCGGTGTGATCACCGAGGCTACGCTTCCGCTGGGGCCCGGCCTGTCGGTGGTGACGGGCGAGACGGGTGCGGGCAAGACCATGGTGGTCACCGCGCTCGGCCTGCTGCTGGGTGCCCGCGCGGACGCCGGGGCGGTGCGGACCGGGGCACGCAACGCAGTGACCGAGGCCGTGGTTCGGCTTGCCGCGGGAAGTCCTGCCCTGGCCCGCGCGGGTGAGGCGGGCGCTGACATCGACGAGTTCGACGGCGGAGCTGAACTGATGCTGGCCCGGACGGTGAACGCCGATGGCCGCAGCCGCGCGCACGTCGGCGGCCGGGGAGCGCCGGTGGGAACGCTGGCCGAGATCGGCGGCCACCTGGTGGCGGTCCACGGCCAAACAGACCAGCTGCGGCTCAAGAGCCAGCAGGCGCAGCGGGAAGCGCTGGACAAGTTTGCCGGTGAAGCCCTCACCACGGCGCTGTCCGGTTATGCAGCGTCATTCGCCCGTTGGAGGGAAGCCAGCACCGAACTGGAGACCCTGCGGACCGAGGCCCGCGAACGCCTGCGCGAAGCCGAGGCGCTGCAGCAGGCCCTGGAGGAAATCGACGGGCTGGACCCCCAGCCCGGTGAAGACGACGCCTTGAAGGCCGAGGCCGTGAAGCTGGCCAACGTCGAGGAACTGCGCGCTGCTGCCACCTTGGCGCACCAGGCGCTCGTGGCCGAGGAGTACACCGACTCCCCGGACGCGACGGCCCTGGTCGACGCGGCGAAACGGTCGTTGGAGCAGGTCCAGGACGAAGACGCCGAATTGGGCCGCGCCGCGGCCCGGCTCGCCGAGGTCGGCATCATCCTCGCCGACGTCGCCGCGGAGCTGGCGAGCTACGGCGCATCGCTGGACAGCGAGGGGCCGGGCCGGCTGGAGGAGGTCGAAGCGCGCCGGGCCGACCTGGCACGGCTCGTGCGCAAATACGCGCCGAACATCGACGAAGTGCTCGAGTGGGCCGTTCAGGCCCGCACCCGCTTGGAAGACCTGACCGACGACTCCAGCCGGATCGAGCGGTTGGAGGCGGAAATCGCCGAACTGGACTCCGCCCTGGCCATCCAGTCAGCCGCGGTGACGGCGCTGCGGCGTGAAGCCGCAACCGAACTCGGGCGCCGGGTCGGCGCAGAACTGTCGGCGCTGGCCATGGCCGAGGCCGAACTGCTGATCGATATCGAACCGGCGCCCGCCCTGACGGTGCACGGCGCCGACGTCATCACGTTCTTGCTCAAGCCGCACCGGGGTGCCCCGCCGCGTCCGCTGGGCAAGGGTGCCTCCGGCGGTGAACTGTCCCGTGTGATGCTTGCCATCGAAGTGGTGCTGGCGGAAGTCGATCCCGTGCCCACCTTCGTCTTCGACGAGGTGGATGCCGGCGTCGGCGGCAAGGCGGCCGTCGAGATCGGCCGCCGCCTGGCCATGCTGGGCCGCTACGTGCAGGTCATAGTGGTGACCCACCTGCCGCAGGTGGCGGCCTTCGCGGACCAGCACATCCGGGTGATCAAGACGGCCGGCGGGGACGACGGCGGGATGACCGCCAGTGACGTCCGGTTGCTCGACGACGAAGAGCGGGTGACCGAACTGGCCCGCATGCTCGCCGGCCAGGAAGAATCCCATTCCGCCCGCGCCCACGCCCAGGAACTCATCGACGGAGCGAGGGCGCTGTAGCATCGGCTACAGGCACGACCAGCCCCGCCGCCGGCGGGGGAGCAGTTGACCGGCGGGTGTGTGTTCGCACACCCGGCAGCGGTCGGAACGGCCTTGAGATCCGAGGGCGTCCAGAAAGGTGATAGGCTCGAATTCCGTGGTGCAGCGAACTAATTCCCGGTTTTCCAAGTCGTCCAAGACGACCAAACATATCTTTGTCACCGGCGGCGTGGCGTCCTCGCTCGGGAAGGGACTGACGGCTTCAAGCCTCGGCCACCTGCTCCGTGCCCGCGGCCTCTCCGTGACGATGCAAAAGCTCGATCCCTACCTGAACGTGGATCCGGGCACGATGAATCCCTTCCAGCACGGTGAAGTCTTCGTCACGGACGACGGCGCGGAGACCGATCTGGATATCGGACACTACGAGCGGTTCCTGGACGAGAATCTGGACGGGTCGGCAAACGTGACCACCGGCCAGGTGTACTCCACCGTGATCGCGAAGGAACGCCGCGGCGAATACCTCGGCGACACAGTTCAGGTCATCCCGCACATCACCGACGAGATCAAGCGCCGCATGCGCCTGCCCGCCGAGCCTGTCGCGGGCAAGAAGGTTCCGGACGTGATCATCACCGAGATCGGCGGCACCGTCGGCGATATCGAATCGCAGCCGTTCCTCGAATCCGCCCGCCAGGTCCGGCAGGATGTCGGGCGCAACAACGTGTTCTTCCTGCATGTGTCGCTCGTGCCGTACATTGGCCCGTCGCATGAGCTGAAGACCAAACCGACACAGCATTCCGTCGCCGCGCTTCGCTCCATCGGCATCCAGCCGGACGCCATCGTGATCCGGTCCGACCGGGAAGTCCCTGCGGCGATGCGGGAGAAGATCGGCCGCATGTGCGACGTGGACATCGACGCAGTGATTGGCTGCCCGGATGCGCCGAGCATCTACGACATCCCCAAGACCCTGCACTCGCAGAACCTGGACGCGTACATCGTGCAGCACCTTGACCTGAAGTTCAAGGATGTCAATTGGACCAAGTGGGACCGGCTGCTGTCGGCGGTCCACAACCCGAAGCACCACGTCGAGGTGGCGCTGGTCGGCAAATACATCGACCTGCCCGACGCCTACCTGTCGGTGACCGAAGCGCTCCGCGCCGGCGGCTTCGCCAACCAGACCAAGGTAAAGATCCGTTGGGTTCCCTCCGACGACTGCGCCACCGAAGAAGGCGCAGCCGCCGCCCTCCACGGCGTGCACGCCATCTGCGTGCCCGGCGGCTTCGGCATCCGCGGACTGGAGGGCAAACTCGGCGCACTCAGGTTCGCCCGCGAACACAAGCTGCCCACCCTTGGCCTGTGCCTCGGCCTGCAGTCGATGGTCATGGAGTACGCCCGCAACATCGTGGGACTGGAAGACGCTTCGTCCACCGAGTTTGATCCGGACACCAAGCACCCGGTGATCGCCACCATGGCCGAGCAGCTGGACATCGTCGACGGCAAGGGTGATCTGGGCGGCACCATGCGCCTTGGCCTGTACGAGGCAGCCCTGCAGTCCGGCTCCGTCGTCGCGGAGACCTACGGCAGCACCAAGGTCAGCGAACGTCACCGCCACCGTTACGAGGTCAACAACGAATACCGCGACCAGCTGGCCGCGGCGGGCCTGGTCTTCTCCGGCACCTCCCCGGACGGCAAGCTGGTGGAGTTCGTGGAACTGCCCCGCGACGTGCACCCGTACTACGTCTCCACCCAGGCGCATCCGGAACTCAGTTCGCGCCCCACACGGCCGCACCCGCTGTTCGCCGGCCTCGTCGCCGCCGCACTGGAGCACGGCAAGCCCAAGGCCACGGCAAAGTCCGGAGCCTGAGTGTCGGCGCACTCCGCGGCCTTTGCCGACATCCCCGACCCGCGTCCGCTGGTCGACAGCCGAACCGTTTACCGCGGACGCATTTGGGACGTGGTCAGCGACACCTTCACGCTGGGCCCGGACACGGGCGAGACGTTGGTGCGCGACTACATCGCACATCCGGGCGCGGTGGCCATCCTGGCGATGGACACGGAGGGACGGGTCCTGCTGCTGAGGCAGTACCGGCAGCCCACCAGGATGTCGCTGTGGGAAATCCCGGCGGGCCTGCTGGACGTGGACGGCGAGGACTTCGTCGATGCCGCGGTGCGGGAACTGGCCGAGGAAGCCGACCTGATGGCCGGGCGCTGGAACGTGCTGGTGGATTTTTTCAATTCGCCCGGCTCTTCCAGTGAGGCGATCCGGATCTACCTGGCCCGCGACCTCTCCGAGGTGCCGGAGGCGCAGCGGCACCAGCGCACTGACGAGGAAGCCGAAATCGAGCACCTCTGGGTAGATCTGGACGATGCGGTGGACGCGGTCATGGCCGGACGGCTGCACAATCCGTCGGCCGTGACCGGGGTGCTTGCCGCCGCACGCGCTGCCGCCACCGGCTTCGAGGACCTGCGCCCGGCCGACGCGCCGTGGCCGGAGCATCCCAGCCAGCGCCCGGACGGTGCCGCCGGAACCGGCCGGGACTGATCCGCCATCGCGCCCGTGCAGGCCCCGTCCGCCAAAGGAGACGAATTCACCGCGACGCCGCTGGGCCGCGCCGCGGGCGACTACCTGCAGCACATGGCGGTGGAACGCGGGCTGGCCGCCAACACCGTGGCGGCCTACCGCAGGGACCTGGGCCGCTACCTGCGGTTCCTGCAGGCGCGCGCGGTCGTTGAGCCGGCCGCGGTGACCCGGCACGATGTCACGGCCTTCGCCCAGGCCATCACCGAGGGGTCCGACGGCGCCGCCGCCCTGAGCGTCAGGTCCGCGGCGCGTACCATCGTGGCCGTTCGGGGGCTGCATAAGTTCTGGACGCTCGAAGGGGTTACTGAGACCGACCCCGCTACTGACGTGCATCCGCCGATGCCCGGCAAACGCCTGCCGAAGGCGATTTCCGTCGCCGCTGTGACGGCAATCCTGGAGTCTGCGGGGGCAGACACCCCCACCGGCCTGCGCGACCGGGCGCTTTTGGAGTTCCTGTACGCGACCGGCGCCCGGATCAGTGAAGCCGTCGGCCTGGACGTCGATGATGTCAGCGTCGAACCGCAGAGCGACGGCCCCGCCGTCGTCCGTCTGTTCGGCAAGGGATCCAAGGAGCGGCTGGTGCCGCTGGGCTCCTTCGCCGCGCAGGCGGCGGACGCGTACCTGGTCCGTGGACGTCCGGCTCTGGCCGCGAAGGGGCACGGCACACCGGCCTTGTTCCTGAACGCCCGCGGCGGCCGGCTGAGCCGCCAAAGCGCCTGGACTATTTTGAAGACCGCCGCGGAGAAGGCCGGGATCACCCAGCCCGTGTCCCCGCACACCCTGCGGCACTCCTTCGCCACCCACCTGCTGGAGGGCGGCGCGGACGTCCGGGTGGTGCAGGAGCTGCTGGGCCACGCGTCCGTCACCACGACGCAGATCTACACCCTGGTCACCGCCGATACCCTCCGCGAAGTTTACGCGGCGGCGCATCCGCGGGCCCGGGGCTGACGCGTCTCCCGGGGGCCCGGAGCTAAGGCGGCTCCGCGCGCGCCCGGGCCCGCTGGCGTCTCTCTCGGGCACCGGCCGGTTGCACCGGAACGCACCGTCGGCGCCGTCGCGCCGGGCTAGACTCGCTGCCATGACTGTCGCCGTTGCCCTGTGTTTCCTGCTCCGGGAGGAAGCCGGGCGCCGTTACGTGCTGCTCGGCCGGAAGAAGACCGGGTTCGGCACCGGGAAGGTCGTGGGGGTCGGCGGCAAAGTGGAGCCGGGGGAGGGCGACGACGACGCGGCCTGCCGTGAGATGCAGGAAGAGACCGGAGTCCGCGTGGGGCCGGAGGCGCTGGAGCAGGCCGGACGGATCTTCTTCGATTTTCCGGCCCTTCCCGCGTGGAACATGGACACCGCGCTCTTCGTGGCCCGGCGGTGGGAAGGCGTCCCGGTAGAGTCCGCGGAAATCGCGCCGGCTTGGTACCGGGTGGACCGGCTGCCGCTGGCGCAGATGTGGCAGGACGCCGGCCACTGGCTGCCGCTGGCGTTGTCGGGGCAGCGGCCGCGGCTGCGGGTGCTGATGCAGCCGGATAACGAAACGGTGGCCGGCGTCGAAAATCTCGACACCGGCCACCGCGTGGCCTGGCAGCTTTAGCGGCCCAGCTCCCGCTGGGCGGGCCCGTTGTATTCGCTGAGCGGCCGGATCAGCGAGTTCGACTCCAACTGCTCCATGATGTGCGCGGTCCAGCCGGTGATGCGGCTGGCCACGAACAGCGGGGTGAACATCTCGGTGTCGAACCCCATCAGGTGGTAGGTGGGGCCGGCGGGGTAATCCAGGTTCGGCTTGATGTCCTTCGCCTCGGCCATCGCGTGCTCCAGGCCATCATAGAGGCCGAGTATTTCGGGCCGCCCATAGTGTTCGATCATCTTGTCCAGCGCGGCCTTCATGGTCGGCACCCGGGAGTCGCCGTGCTTGTAGACCCGGTGGCCGAAGCCCATCACCTTCTGCTTCCGGGCCAGCGCCTGTTCCATCCAGGTCCGGGCGCGTGCGGCGGCTTCCTCGCGGGGCTCGTCAGGGCGGATCCCGATCTGCTCGAAGGTGTGCATGACCGCCTCATTGGCTCCGCCGTGCAGCGGGCCCTTCAGGGCGCCGATCGCACCGGTCACGGCCGAGTGCAGGTCGGAGAGCGTGGAGGTGATCACCCGCGCCGCGAAGGTGGAGGCGTTGAACGAGTGCTCCGCGTACAGGATCATCGAGACGTTGAAGGCGTCCACGACTTCCGGCGCGGCCTCTTCGCCGAAGGACATCCACAGGAAGTTCGCCGCGTAGCCCAGGTCCGCGCGCGGTTCCACCAGGTCCTGGCCGCGGCGCCGGCGCTGGTCGTAGGCGACGACCGCCGGGAAGGCCGCCAGCAGCTCCACGGCCTTGGACATGTTCGCCGCCGGAGAGGAATCCCCGGCCAGCGGGTGCCGGGCCCCGATCACGCTGGCGGCGGTCCGGCAGACATCCATGGGGTGGGCCTCGGCCGGCAGGGCATCGATGACCGATTTCACCACCGGGTCCAGCGCGCGTCCGCCGCGTTCGGCCGCGGTGAACTCCCGCAACTGGTCGCCGTCCGGCAGCTCCGAGTTCCACAGCAGGTAGGCCACTTCTTCGAAGCTGCAGTGCGCGGCCAGATCCTGGACCGGGTAGCCGCGGTACAGCAGCGAGTTCGTCTCCGCGTTGACCTTGGAAATCTTCGTGGTGTCGACGACGACGCCGGCCAGCCCCTTGCGGATCTGCGGTGCTTCGGTTGATGCATCGGTGCTCATGGCGACTCCTATGTCTTGTGGTCAGTGCCGGCCGGGCACGTGGAAATTGAATACAGAGGTGTCGAATTGGTTATACGCCTCATAATCCACCAATTCGTACAAACGCGCACGGGTGAGCATGTCGCCTACCTGTGCCTGCTGGGTCCCGTCGGCCTTGATGGCGTCGAGGGTCCGTTCGGCCGCGCCCATCGCGCTGCGCAGCAGGGTCACCGGATAGATCACCATGTTCACACCCACGGAGGACAGTTGGTCCGCGGTGAACAGGTCGCTCTTGCCGAACTCGGTCATGTTGGCCAGCACCGGCACGTCGACGGCTTCGCGGATGGCGGCGAATTCTTCCAGGGTCCTCATGGCTTCGGGGAAGATGGCGTCCGCGCCGGCGTCGACCAGGGCGCGGGCACGGTCCTGGGCAGCGGCCAGGCCGTCCACGGCCCGAATGTCGGTGCGCGCCATGATCAGGAAGTTGGGGTCCCGGCGGGCGTCGGCGGCGGCGCGGATCCGCTTGCTGGCGGTCTCCAGGTCCACCACGTTTTTGCCGTCCAGGTGGCCGCAGCGCTTGGGGTTGAACTGGTCCTCGATGTGGCAGCCGGCCAGGCCGGCGTTCTCCAGTTCCTGCACCGTGCGGGCCACGTTCATCGGCTCGCCGAAGCCGGTGTCGGCGTCCACCAGGGCCGGCAGGTCGGTCATCCGCGCGACCTGCCCGGCCCGGGTGGCGACCTCGGTCAGCGTGGTCAGCCCGATGTCCGGCAGCCCCAGGTCGTTGGCCAGCACGGCGCCGGAGATGTACACGCCGTCGAACCCCTTCTCCTGGATCAGCCGGGCCGAGAGGGGATTGAACGCTCCGGGGAACTGCTGCAGCTTCCCGGAGGCCAGCCCCTCGCGCAGCGTGCGGCGCTTCTGCTCGGGTGTTGTCGCGGAGTAGAGCATTTAGAACAGCCCCTTCGGCCCGGCGGAGAGGTCGATGACGCCGTCGGCCGCCCGGAGGTTCAGCTGGTCCAGCTCGCCGGCGGCCAGTTCGGGCAACCGCTCGACGGCGGCCAGGAACCGGTCGATTTCGGCATCGTCGACGATGCCCTTGGCCAGGGTCCGCAGCTTGTTCACGTACTGCTCCCGGGCGAACGGGCGGGCGCCCAGCGGGTGGGCATCGGCCACGGCGATCTCGTCGGCGATGACCGTTCCGTCGGCCAGGGTGATCTCCACCGAGCCGCCGAACGCCTTCTCGGCGATGTCCAGCGAATGGTAGCGGCGGGTCCACTCCGGGTCTTCCTCGGTGCTGACCTTCTGCCACAGCGCCACGGTGTCCGGCCGGGCCGCCCGTTCGGGGGCGTACGAATCAACGTGGTGCCAGGCACCGTCCTGCAGGGCCACGGCGAAGATATACGGGATCGAGTGGTCCAGCGTCTCGCGGGACGCCGTGGGGCTGTACTTCTGCGGATCGTTCGCGCCGGAGCCGATCACGTAGTGCGTGTGGTGGCTGGTCCTGATCAGGACGGACTTCACGTTCTCCGCGTCGGTGGCTTCCGGATGCTCACGGTGCAGCTTGCGGGCCAGGTCGATCCAGGCCTGGGCCTGGTACTCGGCGGAGTGTTCCTTGGTGTAGGTGTCCAGGATGGCGCGCTTGGACTCGCCCGGGGCCGGCAGCGGCACGTCGTAGGAGGCGTCCGGCCCGTCCAGCAGCCAGGCGATGACGCCGTCCTCGCCCTCGTAGATCGGCACGGGTGAGGTCTGGCCGCGCATCGCCCGGTCCACTGCCTCCACCGCCATCTTGCCCGCGAAGGCCGGTGCGTGCGCCTTCCAGGTGGAGATCTCGCCCTTGCGCGACTGGCGCGTCGCCGTCGTCGTATGCAGCGCCTGGCCCACGGCCTGGAAGATGGTCTCCGTATCCAGGCCCAGCAGCGTGCCGATGCCCGCCGCGGCCGACGGGCCCAAATGGGCCACGTGATCGATCTTGTGCTTGTGCAGGCAGATGGCCTTGACCAGGTCCACCTGGATTTCGTAGCCGGTGGCGATGCCGCGGAGCAGGTCGCGGCCATTCGCGCCCACGTGCTGGGCCACCGCGAGGATGGGCGGGATGTTGTCGCCCGGGTGCGAGTAGTCGGCGGCCAGGAACGTGTCGTGGTAATCCAGTTCGCGCACTGCCACGCCGTTGGCCCAGGCCGCCCATTCCGGGGAGGTCTTCCCAGCGATGCCGAAGACCCCGGCACCGGCCCCGCCGCCGGAGACCGGGTGGCTTAGCGCCTGCGCACGCGCGGCGACAATGGGGGAGCGGTTCAGCGACGCAATGGCCACCGAAGCGTTGTCGATGATCCGGTTGATCACCATCTCGGCCACGTCGGCGGAAACCTCCACCGGGTCGGTGGCCACGCGGGCGATTTTGTAGGCGAGCTGGTCCTCGCGGGGCAGGTTCTCTTCGCTGCGGTAGACGCGCACATGATGGTTGACGGTCATTCAGAATGTCCTCTCGGCTGGCAGGTCGGTCCGGTGTTTCGGATCGGTGGTCTTGAAGTGTTCCAGGCTCTGGTGAAGATGGATGCGGGTGGCGGCGGCCGCCACCTGGCTGTCGCCGTCGGCGATGGCGCCGGCGATGTTGGCGTGTTCGGCCGCCGAGGCCAGCAGGCGGGCCGGGTTGTCCCGTGCTAGCCGCCGGATCCTCACCAAGTGGACGCGCAGGTTGGCCATCGCCTGGCGGAGGTAGGTGTTGGCGGCGGCGTGGTCCACCGCGGCGTCCAGCCGGCCGACCAGCCGGTAGTAGGCCTGCGGGTCCGGAACGGCGCCGCGCATGGCCTCGGCCGCCGCGAGGAATTCCTGCTGCAGCCGCCGGAATTCGGCCGGTTCCCCGCGCCTGGCGGCCAAGGCCGTCGCCTGGCACTCCAGTGCCGTGCGCAGTTCGAAGAGCTCGGTGACGTTCTCCAGTGAAACGTCGGCGACGACGACGCCGCGTCCGGTGTGGGGCGTGGCCAGCCCTTCGGCGGTCAGCCGGCCCAGCGCCTCGCGGAGCGGCGTGCGGGAGATGCCCAGCCGGGCGGCCTGCTCAACCTCGGCCAGGACCGTGCCCGGGGGCAACCGCCATTCCACAATGTCCTCGCGCAGCGTCCAGTACGCCCGTTCGCCGGCACGCAAGTTCTGCTTCATGGCGCTAGTGTATACACAGCTGCGGGAAAAGCAGCACACATCGCGGAAAATGCTCGCTTCTGTATACATGCCACTTCCTCGCCGCCGTCGGCCGTGCCCTTATTCCCCGACGGCGAAGGATGAACCTTAGACCTCTACTTGAAGCTAAAGGCTCGCCGATCATCAGCGGCCTGTCGATCGATAACGGGGCGGTCACTGTAACCTTGTCAGGAAGAAGAACGGCAGCGAAACGATGGAAGCTGGGTTAGATACGTGAGCAGCGAACAAGGTTCGACAACCACTCTGCGGCAAGCGGACGAGGATGTCCTGGGCCCGACCGGGCGGCCGCTGACCGAGTTCCCTGAACCGCCCGTCCTGACGTCCCACGGCCCCGCGCGCATCGTGGCAATGGTCAACCAAAAGGGCGGCGTCGGCAAGACCACGTCCACCATCAACCTCGGCGCCGCCTTGGCCGAGGTCGGCCGCAAGGTCCTGCTGGTCGACTTCGACCCGCAGGGCGCCCTGTCGGCCGGGCTTGGCACCAATCCGCATGAGCTGGACCTGACCGTCTACAACGTGCTGATGGACCGCAAGACCGACATCCGCGAGGCCATCCAGCCCACGGACGTGGAAAACATCGACCTGCTGCCGGCCAACATTGACCTCTCGGCCGCGGAAGTGCAGCTGGTCAACGAGGTGGCGCGCGAACAGGTCCTGGCCCACGCGCTGCGCAAGGTCGAGGACGACTACGACGTGATCCTGATTGACTGCCAGCCCTCGCTGGGCCTGCTGACCGTCAACGCGCTCACGGCGGCCCACGGCGTGATCATTCCCCTTATCTGCGAGTTCTTCGCGCTGCGCGCAGTGGCGCTGTTGGTGGAGACCATCGAGAAGGTCCAAGACCGGCTGAACCCGCGCCTGCAGATCGACGGCGTGTTGGCCACCATGTACGACGCCCGCACCCTGCACAGCCGCGAGGTCATCGGCCGGCTGCTGGAAGCCTTCGGCGACAAGGTCTTCGAAACCGTGATCAAGCGCACCATCAAGTTCGCCGACGCCACCGTCGCCGCGGAACCGATCACCAGCTACGCGGGCAACCACGCCGGCGCGACCGCCTACCGCGACCTGGCCAAGGAGCTCATCGCCCGCGGCGGCGCCCCCTGATGACGCCGGCGCCGGCGGGGACGGTGCCGGCAGGCGGCCTCCCGGCAGGGCAGGACACCGTGCCCGACGTCCCGGACCAGGAGGGCGACCGGAAGCCGGCAGGCTTCGCCGTCACGCTGGACAACTTCAGCGGACCTTTTGATTTGTTGCTGGGACTGATTTCCAAGCACGAACTGGACATCACCGAAGTGGCGCTTGCCCGCGTCACGGACGAGTTCATCTCCTACATCCGCCGCCTCCAGGCCGACGGCAACGACAAGGCCCTGGACGAAGCCAGCGAGTTCCTCGTCATCGCGGCGACCCTGCTGGACCTCAAGGCCGCCCGGCTGCTGCCCACCGGCGAGGTGGAGGACGACGAGGACATCGCCCTGCTCGAGGCCCGGGACCTGCTCTTCGCCCGGCTGCTGCAGTACAAGGCCTTCAAGGAAATCGCGGCCCTGCTCGGCCAGCGCCTGGCCCGGGAGGCCGAACGATTCCCGAGGCAGGTCGCGCTGGAGCCGCAGTTCGCCGCGCTGCTGCCCGAGCTTGTCTGGCGCACGCCCCTGGCGGACTTTGCCGCCCTTGCGGCCAAAGCCCTGGAGCCCAAGGAGCCCGCGCCGACCCAGGTCGGGCTCTCGCACCTGCACGCGCCGCCGGTCAGCGTGAAGGAGCAGGCGGCGATCCTTGGTGCGCGCCTGCAGGCGGGCCCGCCCCTGACGTTCCGGGCGCTCACCGACGACGCGGACGGCGCGCTGGTGGTGGTTGCCCGCTTCCTGGCGCTGTTGGAGATGTTCCGCGACGGCGTCATCGCCTTCGACCAGGTTGCGCCGCTCGGCGAGCTGACGGTCCATTGGACCGGGCCGGACGCGGAATGGACCGGCGCCAACCTCAGCGAGGAATATGACAACGCCCCGGCCGCCGACACGGCCGCGGACACAACGGAGGGACGCGATGACTGATCCGCAGGAGGAGACGGCGGGGCCCGAGGTCGATGTGGAACGGTTGCCGGGCGGTGCCCGGGCCGCGTTGGAAGCGGTCCTGATGGTTATCGACGAACCGGCCACCGATGTGGAATTGGCCACAGCGCTGGCTCTTCCGGTGGGCACCGTCCAGGCGCTGCTGCTGGATCTGCAGCGCGATTACGACGGCGGAGTCCCCTCCGAAGGGCGGCCCGCCGCGGAACCGCGGGGCTTTGAGTTGCGCCACATCGCCGGCGGCTGGCGGATCTTCTCGCGCAGCGATTTCGCGCCGCTGGTGTCCCGTTTCGTGCTGGAAGGCCAGACGGCCCGGTTGACCCAGGCCGCATTGGAGACGCTGGCCGTCATCGCCTACCGGCAGCCGGTCTCGCGGGCCCGGGTTTCGGCGATCCGAGGGGTCAATGTTGATTCCGTGGTGCGCACGCTCACCCAGCGCGGCCTCATCGAGGATTCCGGCACCGATCCGGAGACCGGAGCCGTCCTGTACCGGACCACCTCTTATTTTCTGGAAAGATTGGGGATAGGAAGCATCGGCGAACTGCCGGAGATCGCCCCGCATCTGCCGGGACTGGAAAACCTGTCCGAGTACGACGACGCTTCGCTCTAGGCTGCCGGCCTCCGGCAGCAGCAGACCATTGCAGTAGTTTCCACGGGTAAGGATCCACCATGACACAACCGCCTCGTTCCGGCTCCGGACGGAACAACCCCCGCGGCGGAAAACGTCCCGGCGACGGCCGCCGTCCGGACGATGCCGAGCGCCGTCCGCAGGGCGGTTCCGCCCAGGGACGTGGCCGGCCCGGTCAGGGGACCGGCGGCGCCGGCCGGACCGGTGCCGGCAAG
>NZ_JBNHGE010000050.1:0-17997 GCF_059090935.1 Arthrobacter sp. Y3223166
GGGCGGTGGCGGCGGCCGAATGCCTGGCCCTGCCGCTGCCGGAGCCGGCGTATGCCCTGGGCGGCGACTTCGCGGCCGATCCGCTTCCGGCGCTGCAGGGCGCCGAGGAGGCTTCCCTCCGGCCGCTGGCCGACCTGGTCGCGCTCAGCAGCGGGAGGGTGCGGGAGCACGCGGTGTCCGGCCTCGCCACCGCCACGGCGGAGCTGGCGGCCTCAACCGGCGTCGTGCCGCCCGCCCCGGGACTGGACGACAAACTGCTGGCCGCGCCCGCCACCGGCTCGTGAGGAGCGGGCAGTTGGCCGCCCCCTCTGGTCCGGATCAGCGGCCCAGCACGTTCTCCTGCAACACGTCGTAGCCAAGCTTGAGGATCAGGGCCGCGACCACGGCCAGGAAGACCACGCGGATGAACTTGCTGCCCTGTGCGACGGCCATCCGCGCACCGACGTAACCGCCGGCCATGTTGGCGACGCCGAGCACCAGCCCGAGCCCCCACAGCAGCGCCCCGCTGGGCAGGAAAAAGGCCAGGGCGCCCAGGTTGGTGGCCATGTTCACGATCTTGGCCTTCGCGCTGGCGGCCAGGAAGTTGTAGCCGAGCAGCGCCACCATCGCGATGATCAGGAATGAGCCGGTGCCGGGACCGATCAGGCCGTCGTAGAAGCCAATGACCAGCCCGATTCCGGCGGCCGCGCCGAGGTGCCGGGCGCCCTTGTACCGCAGCCGGGTCAGCGATCCCGCCGTCGGACGCAGCGCGGTAAAGACGGCCACCGCGATCAGCGCGACGACGATGATCGGCTTGAACACCTCGGCGGGCAGCACGGTGGCCACGATCGCCCCGCCGAAGCTTCCGGCCAGCGCGACGCCGGCCATCGGCAGCGCGGTTTTCAGGTCCGGGTGCGCCCTGCGGTAATAGGTGACTGCGCTGGTGGTGGTGCCGAAGATAGAGCCCATCTTGTTGGTGGCCAGTGCCTGCACCGGGCTGATGCCGGGGACCAGCAGCAGCACGGGCAACTGGAGCAGGCCGCCGCCGCCCACCACGGCGTCCACCCAGCCGGCGGCAAAGCCACCCACGACCACGAGGGCGAGGGTGGCCAGCTGCAGTTCCTCGAGTCCGGAGCTCACCTCCCGGCCAGGGCCGCCAACTGCCCGGCGGCCTCGGCCAGCGGCACGTTTTCGGCCTGCCCGGTGGCCCTGTCCTTGACTTCGACCACGCCGTCGGCCAGGCCGCGGCCGACCACCACGATGGTGGGCACGCCGATGAGTTCGGCGTCGGAGAACTTCACGCCCGGAGAGACCTTGGGCCGGTCGTCGTAGATGACATCGACGCCGGCGGCGGACAGTTCCTCGGCCAGCCTGTTGGCTGCCTCAAAAATTTCCGTGCCCTTCCCGGTGGCGACGATGTGGACGTCGGCCGGGGCCACGTTGCGCGGCCAGGCCAGGCCCTTGTCGTCGTGATAGGCCTCGGCCAGCGCGGCCACCGCACGCGTGACGCCCACGCCGTAGGAGCCCATGGTCACCGTGGCGAGCTTGCCGTTGCGGTCCAGCACCTGCAGGCCCAGCGCCTCGGCGTATTTGCGGCCCAGCTGGAAGATGTGGCCCATTTCGATGCCGCGGGCCGCCTCCAGCGGACCGGAGCCGTCCGGCGCGGGGTCCCCTTCGCGGACCTCGACCGACTCGACGACGCCGTCCCAGCCGAAGTCGCGTCCGGCGACCAGACCGAACACGTGCTTGCCGTCCTCGTTGGCGCCGGTGATCCAGCGCGTGCCGGGCACCACCCGGGGATCCACGAGGTAGAGCAGGCCCGTGGCCGACTCGGTCCCGAGGACCGCCGCGTCCAGGCTCTCGCCGGGACCGATGTAGCCCCTGACCAGGCCCGGATGCTTCTTCAGGTCTTCCTCGGTGGCCGCCTCGACCTCGACTTCGCCGCCCACCGGGAGGAAGGCACCGATGTTCGCCTCGACGCGCTTGAGGTCGACGGCGCGGTCGCCCGGAACGCCAATGACCACCAGGCTCCGCTCGCCGGTGGGCAGCTTGATGGCCAGGACGACGTTCTTCAACGTGTCCGCGGCGGTCCATTCCCCGTCCGCGCGCGGTGCCAGCTGGTTGGCCGCGGCCACCAGGGTGTCGATCGTGGGGGTGTCCGGGGTGTCCTTGACCTCGGCAGCCGGGGCGTCGGCGTAGTCCACCGGCTCCGGCGCCACGGTGGTGACGGCCTCCACGTTGGCTGCGTAGCCGCCGGGCGAACGCACGAAGGTGTCCTCGCCGATCTCGGTGGGATGCAGGAACTCCTCGCTCTTCGACCCGCCCATGGCGCCGGAGGTGGCCTTGACGGTCACCACTTCCAGGCCCAGGCGCTTGAAGATCCGCAGGTAGGCGCGCCGGTGCGCGTCATAGCTGACGTCCAGGCCCTCGTCGTCGACGTCGAAGGAGTAGGAGTCCTTCATGATGAATTCGCGGCCGCGCAGCAGCCCGGCGCGCGGGCGGGCCTCGTCGCGGTACTTGTTCTGGATTTGGTACAGCGTCACCGGCAGGTCCTTGTACGAGGAGTACAGGTCCTTGACCAGCAGGGTGAACATTTCCTCGTGCGTGGGGGCCAAGAGGTAGTCGGCACCCTTGCGGTCCTGCAGGCGGAACAACCCGTCGCCGTACTCGGTCCAGCGATTGGTCGCCTCGTACGGTTCGCGCGGCAGCAGCGCCGGGAAATGGACTTCCTGCGCGCCGATGGCGTTCATCTCGTCGCGGACCACGGCCTCCACCTTGGCCAGCACCTTCAGGCCCAGCGGCAGCCAGGAGTAGATGCCGGGGGCGGCGCGGCGGATGTAGCCGGCGCGCACCAGCAGCTTGTGGCTGGCAACTTCGGCGTCGACCGGGTCATCGCGCAGGGTGCGCAGGAACATGCTGGACAGGCGAAGAACCACTGCAGGAATCCGTTTCTCAAGGGTTGGGCCGGCAGCGGCCCGCGAAATTCAACTGCCTTCTAATCTACTGGCTCCACGCGCATGCCAGCGACAGCCCGCGGGGGCGGGACGGCAGCGGCCGCCAGAGCGTCTGGACGCACCCTTGCGTCGGGTCTAGGTGGATGTCACCGGACCAGTAAATGAGGGAGGCGGAGACGATGCCGCACCCGGCGGCGCCCTTGGCGCCGGCCGTATCCGTCGCAGGGCTCACGGTGGTCCGTGCCCGTAAGCCCGTGCTGTCCGACGTCAGCTGCGAAGTCTCCGCCGGAACCATCACCGGCCTGCTGGGGCCTTCGGGCAGCGGCAAGACCACGCTGATGCGGGCCATCGTCGGGGTGCAGAAGACGGCCGGCGGGACGGTCACCGTCCTGGGGCTGCCCGCGGGACACCGGGAGCTCAGGCACCGGATCGGCTACGTCACCCAGGACCCGAGCGTGTATCCCGATCTTTCGGTCCGCGAAAACGTCCGCTACTTCGCCGCGCTGCACGGCCGGTCCGCGTCCGACGTGGACGAAGCTCTGGATTCCGTGGGACTTGCCGGGGTGGCGGGGCGCAAGACCGCGGACCTCTCCGGCGGCCAGTCCAGCCGGGTGTCGCTGGCATGCGCTTTGGTGGGCAGGCCCGACCTGCTGGTGCTCGACGAACCGACCGTCGGCCTCGATCCCGTCCTGCGCGTGGAGCTCTGGGATCATTTCGCGGCCCTTGCTGCGGCGGGCGCCACCCTGCTGGTTTCGAGCCACGTCATGGAAGAGGCCTCTCACTGCGATGATCTGTTGCTGCTGCGCGACGGCTCCCTCCTGGCCCAGCTCACGCCGGCGGAGCTGGCCGAGCGCGGCGGCACGGTGGACCTGGAAAAGGCTTTCCTCCACATGATCCGGAGCCGGGAGGCGGCGGCATGAACGCATCGATGACGCTGGCCACCGCGCGGCGTGTGCTGGCCCAGCTGCGCCACGATCCGCGCAGCATCGCGCTGATCGTCGTGGTTCCCGGCATCCTGCTCGGCGTGGTCTACCTGCTGTTCGACAATGAAGCCCTGCCGCCCGGTGCGCCGCGCACCTTCGACCGGGTGGGCCCGATGATGCTGGCGATCTTCCCGTTTGTCGTCATGTTCCTGATCACCTCCATCACCATGCTCCGCGAACGGACCACCGGCACCCTGGAACGCGTCCTGTCGACGCCGATTAACAAGGCCGACCTCCTCTTCGGCTACGCCCTGGCGTTCGGGCTGATGGCCGCCCTCCAAGCCACGGTGACGACGGCGGTGGCCTACCTGGTTTTCGGTCTCGACATCGAAGGCAACGGGGCGCTGGTGGTGATGGTCGCCGTCGTCAACGCGGTTCTGGGAGTGGCGCTGGGACTCTTTTGTTCGGCCTTCGCCCGTACGGAGTTCCAAGCGGTGCAGTTCATGCCGGTAGTGGTGGTCCCGCAGATCCTGCTCTGCGGCCTGTTCGTGCCCAGGGAGCAGCTGTCCGACTGGCTGGAGGCCGTAGCGAACGCCATGCCGTTGACCTACACCGTGGATGCGCTGCAGCAGATCGCGTCCCACGCCGAAGCCACCGGGGACCTGTGGTTCGACGTGGCGGTTGCGGCCGGCTGCGTCATCGTGGGACTGCTGCTCGCGTCACTGACGCTGCGCCGGCGGAGCGCGTGAAGGGTGGACACGGCATGCTTCCGGGCACCTCCCCCGCCTAAAACAAGACGGTGGCGAAGGTGCCGACCTGCCGGAAGCCGACCGCGGCGTAGGCGGCCATGGCCCGGTGGTTGTAATCGTTGACGTAGAGGCTGGCGACCGGCGCGTACTTGCGGGACAACTCGACGACGGCTGCCATGCAGCCGGCTGCCAGCCCGCGGCCGCGGTAGGCGGGGTTCACCCAGACGCCCTGGATCTGCACCGCGTCGGCGCTCACGTTGCCCAGTTCTGCCTTGAAGACGACCTGCCCCTGGCCGTCCCGGCGGATCAGCGAGTGTCCCTTCCCGATCAGGGTGGCCACGCGCTGCCGGTAGTGCTGGCCCCCGCCGATCAGCGGCGAGTACCCGACTTCCTCCTCGAACATCGCGACGCAGGCGGGCACCAGCACCTCAAAGTCGTCGTCGGTGGAGAACCGGACCTGCGGGTCCGCGGACACGGCGGGAGTTCCGCGCAGCTCCATCAGGGGCTGGTTGGGCCGGACGTCGAAGGCCCGCGGATGGGCGGTCCGGTACGAAGACCAGATGCCGAGCACCCCCTCGGCGGGCCCGAAGATGGAAGACATGCGCCGCCCGCCGGCGGCCAGGTGGGCGCCCAGCCTGGCGCCCTGTTCGGCATCCAGCCCGGACGGGACCACGTTCACGCCCGCCCAGCAGGCCCCGGTGAGGACGCCGTCGTCGTACATTCCCAGGATGTGGGCACCGGACGGGGTGGGGCCGGCGGTCCCGGCGGTCTCCAGGTGGGCGGCGAGGAAGACATTGGCCACCGGATCCGCGCGCACCAGCGCCCAAAGGTCCGCGGTATCCGCATCCGCCAGCGGCCGTATTCCGGCATGCTGATCGGCGGGCACGGCCCCGGCCGCACCCGCCGCGTCACGGCTAGCTGACGTTAACCACGGGGCTACCCTTGACAGCATTCTCGCCATCGGAGTCACCCATCTCCTCGGCAATCCTCAATGCTTCTTCGATCAGCGTTTCCACAATCTGGTCTTCGGGGACCGTCTTGATGACCTGGCCCTTCACGAAGATCTGGCCCTTCCCGTTGCCGGAGGCTACACCCAGGTCGGCTTCGCGGGCTTCGCCCGGTCCGTTCACGACGCAGCCCATCACGGCGACGCGCAGCGGCACCTCCATGCCTTCCAGCCCGGCGGTGACTTCGTCGGCCAGCTTGTACACGTCCACCTGGGCGCGCCCGCAGGAGGGACAGGAAACGATTTCCAGTTTGCGTTCCCGCAGGTTGAGCGACTGCAGGATCTGCAGGCCGACCTTGATCTCTTCCACCGGCGGGGCGGACAGGGACACGCGGATAGTGTCCCCAATCCCCTTCGAGAGCAGCGCCCCGAAGGCGGTGGCCGACTTGATGGTGCCCTGGAAGGCCGGACCGGCCTCGGTGACACCGAGGTGCAGCGGCCAGTCGCCGCGTTCGGCCAGCAGTTCGTAGGCGCGGACCATGACCACCGGGTCGTTGTGCTTGACCGAGATCTTGAAGTCGTGGAAGTCGTGTTCTTCGAACAGCGACGCCTCCCAGACGGCGGATTCGACCAGCGCCTCCGGGGTCGCCTTGCCGTACTTCTGCATCAGCCGCGGGTCCAGGGAGCCGGCGTTGACGCCGATCCGGATGGAGGTGCCGGCGGCCTTGGCTGCCTCGGCGATCTCCTTGACCTGGTCGTCGAATTTGCGGATGTTGCCCGGATTCACGCGGACGGCGGCGCAGCCGGCGTCGATGGCGGCGAAGACGTACTTGGGCTGGAAGTGGATGTCCGCGATCACCGGAATCTGTGACTTCTTGGCGATGATCGGCAGGGCCTCGGCGTCGTCGGCGCTGGGGCAGGCCACCCGGACAATGTCGCAACCGGAGGCCGTCAGCTCGGCAATCTGCTGCAGCGTCGCGTTGATATCCGTGGTGGGCGTGGTGGTCATCGACTGCACGCTGATGGGCGAGTCCGACCCGACCCCGACGGAGCCGACCTTGATCTGCCGGGTCTTGCGGCGCGGCGCCAGGACTGGCGGTGGTGAAGCTGGCATTCCAAGATTGACCGAGGTCAAAACGTCCTCCATGTGCCGGTAGGCAGTTGCTGATCAGGTTTCATTATCCCCTTCCCGCCGGGCGTTGGCACACGGTGCGGGAGTGGGAAGGATCATGCGTGGTGGGCGAACGCCCCGGTGACGGGCTTCCAGTCGGTGACTTTCAGGCCGGAGACGAAGTTGTTGACGTTGAATGGATCCTGCTTCAGTTCCTCCAGCAGGCTGGCTTCGTCCTCGGCGGTGAAGATCAGCAGCGCGCCGGTGCCGTCGGCGTAGGGGCCGGAGGCCAGCAGGCGGCCCCGGTCCAGGAAGCCGCCCAGCCAGGCGCGGTGGGCGGGACGGTATTCGTCCCGGCCGGGCTCGGAATCGGCGGCGTAGACATATTCGACGGCAAAGACACTCATGGTCTTCACCTTACCCGCCGGTGGATGCGGGCGGACTATCGGCAGGACGAGTGTGGATGGGGCGGGGCTATTGGTGACGCCGGTGGTTGGCCCGGGGCTATTGGTAGGAAACGAACCAGGGAGCCGGCTTCACGCCGGTGTAGGTGCGTTCCGGGCTAAAGGTCGGGGTGTCTTCGTCGTAAAAATTCTTCCAGCCCATCCAGATGTTCTTCGGCAGGTCCTCCCGGAGGACGCGCCAGGTGTCCAGTTTCTGGCCGGGCCCGCCGTGGCCGTCGGCATGCAGCACCAGGGCCAGCTCTTCGTGGCCGGTTTCCAGCTCCTGGCGGTCCGAAATCATCTGGTACTGGAACTGATGCAGGATCAGCACCTTCTGGGGCAGGGAGTTCTTCCGGGTAAGCTTCGCCAGCCAGTCGCTGACCCGGTTGATCTCCGCAGCGGACACCGAGCCGATTTGCTCCATGTGACGCTGCCCCTTGCCCAGCCGCCATTCCGGATCCAGGGCCAGGCCCACATGCGGTTCCTTCAGCAGATCCTCGTACATCTTGGCCTGGGTGAGGAAGTCCGACCGGCCCGGCTGCAAATCCAGCACCACGTACACCCCGGCCTCGCCGGCGGCCTCAATCCACGGGCGCAACTCGTCCGGATCAGTCTCCTCCGAATAGTCGCCGTCCTTGCCGGCCGAGGCGCTGGCAACCGTGGCGATGATCTCGAAGGCCGGGACCACCGGTTCCTTGCTGTGCGGTTGGTACTGCCTGGCGAGTTTCTTCACGCGCTTCACCGACGCCTTGGGATCCTGCTCGCCGAGCGCGCCGAGGGCGGGCCCGGAGGGATGCCCGTACAGCGCCACCATCCGCCGGGACGGGAAGGCCATCTGGCCCCCGCCGGGCAGCTCCGGCACGGTCAGTGCTGCCGTGGCTCGGCGCGCGAAGGTGTCGCCGCTGCCGAACTCTTCGCCGACGGCGAGCACGCGGTTCTCGGGCTCCTGCCGCAGGAATTCGATGGTCTCGCTGCCGTGCCGCGGGTCTGCGTGCGGGTCCTGGAAGACCCGGGCGCCTGCCGCCTCCACGACCGCCAGGGTCGCGGGATAGTCCTGCCCGCCGTCCTTGTCCGTCAACACCGAGACGGCCGCGGGCTCCTCCGCACGCTCGGGCGCCTCGATGTCCCCGTCCGGGGGCAGGATTTCCGCGTCCGCCAGCAGCGGGGCCCACGCCTCCATGCCTTGATCCGGGTCGGCGCCGGACACCGTCGATGCGGTCTTCAAGGCCGCGGAGCCGGCAGCGGCCGAGGCGTCCGGCCCGGCAGCGGCCGAGGCGGCGGGCCCGGCCGCGGAGCCGGCCTTGGTGGAATCAGAGGGCACGGCCCCGGAGTTGGCTTCCGGCGCGGCACTCGGGGAGCCCTCCGGCTCGGCGGGCGGCCGGCCGAAAGCCTTGACCTGGCGGACGCCGAGCCGCTCCAGTTCTTCGGCCAGCCCGTCCCCGGCCAACAGCAGCGGCACACCCATCGGTACCGACTCGGCAGCCGCGGCAGCTATGGCCTCGGCGTCGCCGGGAGGCGCGACGAACGCCACAGGACTGGAGTCAAACAACGCCTGGCTGGCGGCGAGCGATGCTTCGGCGTCGGAGCCGGCAAGCACCTGCGGATCGGCGGCACCAGCCCTCAACTGCACGCGATCCGGGGCAGCCTCTGTTGACGCTGCCGATGACGGCGGATCCTGGGCCTCGCCCGGCGCGGTGCAACCGGCAAGTACAACAGCGGCCGCCAGGACGGCGGCGGCGCCGGTTTTGAACCGGGGCCCGCGGCCCATCGTCTCCGCCCGTGCGGTGCCCCCAAGGCTCGCTGCGGTGCGGGCTGTCCGCGGTGCCGTGCTCACGGGTCGTGGCTCCCTTCGCCGGTTCCGGCCAGTCTAACCACGGGGACCGGCAGGGTTCCAACCAACGGCGGGCGCGCCGCGCACAAGCGTCTGCCGCGCACACGGGCATGCACCGCCGTCGTGCCGGATCAGGGGAGGCGGCGGTTTCGCCCGGGCGCGGCCATGAGCCGCCGGATCAGCCGAAGATATTGACCGGTTTGACGATGTCCGCGTAAATCAGCAGCGCGCCCATGCCCATCATCACCACGGCCACCACGTAGGTCAGCGGGAGCAGCTTGGCGATGTCCACCGGCCCCGGATCCGGGCGGCGGAACAGCTTGGCGAAGCCGCGGCGGATGGCCTCCCAAAGCGCGCCGGCCACGTGCCCTCCGTCGAGCGGCAGCAGCGGGATCAGGTTGAACACGAACAGCGCCAGGTTGACCGAACCGACCAACCCGATCAGCGAGGCCGCCCGCGCCTCGAAGGGAATCTCGTCCATCGCGCTGATCTCGCCGGCAATCCGGCCCACGCCCACTACGCTCATCGGCCCGTTCGGGTCGCGCGGAGCATCGCTGAAGGCGGCCTCGGCCACGTCGGCCAGCCGTTGCGGCAGATGGAGCACCACACCGGTGATCGCCTGCAGGTTCTCCCCCACGGCCGGGAGCACGTCGCCGGCGGGCTGCGGTACCAGCGCGGTGGTGGCGCCCATCCCCACGAAGCCCGCCTGCTCCGTCACCGGCTCGCCGTCGCCGTCGAGCAGCGGTTGCCCGGCGTCGTCGAATACCGGGCGTTCGGTGAGGATCGGGGTGATGGTCGTGGTGATTTCCCGGCCGTCGCGTTGGAGGGTGATCGGTGTCTGCTCCCCCGCCGCGTCCCGGATCCAGGCGGTCAACTGGTACCAGTCGGTGACCGGCCTGCCGTCGAAGGCGGTGACGGTGTCCCCGGGCCGGATGCCCGCCGCCGTGGCGGGAGCCTCGGGATCGCTGGGCAGGCAGTCGGTCTGTCCGGTTTCGGCGGCCTGCGACGCCGGGACCACGCATTTATTGACCTGGGCAATGGTGGTGGTGGCCTGGGCGGTGCCGAAGCCGACCAGCACGATGCCGATCAGCACCGTGCCGATGACCAGGTTCACGAACGGACCGCCGAGCATGATGATGATCCGTTTCCAGACCGGCAGTTTGTAGAACATCCGGTTTTCGTCGCCGGGCTGCAGCCGCTCGGCTTCGGCCTGCCGGGCGTCGTTGGCCAGTTGCTGGAACATGCCGGTGCTGGACCGGCGGACCGCGCCGCCGCCGTCGCCGCCTCCGCTGCTGCCGCCGCCGTCGCCTCCGTCGCCGACGCCGCGTCCGCTGCTGCCGCCGTCCTTGGCCGGCGGGTACATGCCGATCATCGACACGTAGCCGCCGAGCGGGATGGCCTTCACGCCGTATTCGGTTTCGCCGCGCCGGCGGGAGAAGAGGGTCTTGCCGAAGCCGACCATGTACTGGGTGACCCGCACCTTGAACAGCTTGGCGGGCAGCAGGTGGCCCACCTCGTGCAGGGCGATGGACACGGCGATGCCGACGGCCACGAAGAGGACGCCGAGAATGAAAAGCAGAATGGTCACAACATAGCCAAACGTTCGTGGGCCCGCGAGCGTGCCCAGTCCTCTGCGGCCAGCACTGCGGCCACGGTCAGTTCACCGGACGGCGCGTGCTCGTCCACCACGGCAGCGACCGTCTCCACGATCTCGTCGAAGCGGATCCGGCCGTCGTGGAAGGCGTCCACGGCTTCTTCGTTGGCCGCGTTGTACACGGCCATGAAGGTCCCGCCGCGCCCGGCCGCCTCCTTGGCCAGTCGCACCGCGCCGAAGACCTCCTCGTCCAGCGGCTCGAAGGTCCAGCTGGTGGCACGGCTCCAGTCACACGGCTGCGCGGCGCCCGGTACCCGCTCCGGCCAGCCCATGCCGAGGGCGATCGGCAGGCGCATGTCCGGCGGCGACGCCTGCGCGATGGTGGATCCGTCGGTGAACTGCACCATCGAGTGCACCACCGACTGCGGGTGCACCACCACGTCGATCCGCTCCAGCGGGACGTCGAAGAGCAGGTGGGCTTCGATGACTTCCAGCGCCTTGTTCACCATCGTCGCCGAGTTGGTGGTGACCATCCGGCCCATGTCCCAGGTGGGGTGGGCCAGCGCCTGTGCCGGAGTGACGTCGCGCAGCTGTTCCTTACTGAAGCCGCGGAACGGCCCGCCGGAAGCGGTGACGATCAGCCGGTCCACTTCGGCGGCCGTGCCCGACCGGAGCGCCTGGGCCAGCGCCGAGTGTTCCGAATCCACCGGCACGATCTGCCCGGGCCGCGCGGCCTGCTTGACCAGGGGCCCGCCGGCAATCAGGGACTCCTTGTTGGCCAGTGCCAGCAAGTGGCCCGCACCGAGCGCGGCCAGCGTGGGGGCCAGGCCGATGGACCCGGTAATGCCGTTAAGCACGACGTCGGCGACCGGCCACGCGGCGATCCTCGCCGCGGCGTCGGGGCCGGCAAAGAGCTCCGGCGAGTAGCCGGACACCCCGGCGTCCGCCGCGGCGGCCTTGATGGCCGTGGCCAGGTCCTCCACCGTTCCGGCGGCGGTTCCGACGGCCTGGGCCCGGGTGTGGACCGCCTGCCGGGCGGCCAGTTCCACGTTGCCGCCGGCTGCGAGCGCCGTGACCTCGAAGCGTTCCGGGGCCGCGTCCACGACGTCGATCCCCTGCGTGCCGATCGAACCCGTGGAACCCAGCAGCACTACCTTGCGTCGGGCGGGAAGCGGGGCGGCGCGGGGCGGATCTCGGAACTCCATGCGCTCAATTATCCAGCACGGGCGGTCCGCCCGCCGAGCACGGGCTGAGTGGCGTCCACGTTACCCCTTGGCTTCGAGATCACCGGTTGTACGGGGTGATCTCGAAGCCAACCCCTGACCTGGTGTGGAGATCATCCTCTACGGCGCGTAATCCCGACGACAACTCCTGGCCGGACGGGCTGCTCCTCACCGGCCCGGCCAGCCACCAGTGCAGGGAAAATCTGCCGGTGCAGGGTTTGTGGGCCCTGCACCGGCAGCGGAACCCTGCACCGGCGTCGATGTCAGCCTGTGGCTCCGAGACCAGCCGCTCCCGTCGAACGCCGGAGCGCTGACCCCGGCCACCAAGGTACCCGGCTTCGACGGCAACCCCTGACCTCCGGGGACAGGGGTTGCCCATAATCGCTCCCACCCCTTGGCGCTCCCCCGGCGAGCGCGGCATCGCCGACTGTGGCGAGCCATCGCCGCCACCGGCTACCCCTGCTTGACCGCCAACACGTTGCAGGAGGCGCCCAGCAGGATGGTTTGCGCCGTGGAACCCATCACCAGCTTGCCTATCGGCGTGCGGTTGCGCACCCCGATGACGATCAGGTCCGCCCCGGACTCTTCGGCGGCGTCGAGCACGTCGTCGGCGGCCAGCCCGTCCGAAATGCCGTGCCTGATACTGAAATCGACGCCGGCCCCCGCCAGGACCGACTCCAGCCGGGTAACGTCGGCGGCGTCCGCATAGGTTGGGTCCACCAACCGGTCGGCCCGGGTGGTGTTGACCACCAGCAGCTTCGCCGAACGGCGGCCGGCCTCGTCGATGGCGGCGGCCAGTGCGGCGTCGCCCAGGGCGTTGGGAACATACCCCACCACTATCGTCGTCATGCGCTGACCTCCTTGCCTTGGGGGTTCTCGTCGTCGAGCATCGCCGATTCCATCACGCGCTGGCGCTTCTTCATCCAGAAGGACAGCGCGAAGATGACGACCAGGGCGATGTAGATGCCCGCCGAGATCGGAGTGGAAACCAACGCCATCGGATCACCCTGGGAGATGGCCAGCGAACGCCGCAGCTGGCTCTCGAAGATCGGGCCCAGGATCATGCCCACCACGAGCGGGGCGATCGGGTAGCCGTACCGGCGCATGAAGAAGCCCAGCACGCCCACCACCAGCAGCACGAACACGTCGACCGGGGTGAAGTTCACCGAAAACGCACCCATGGCCGCGAAGACCAGGATGCCGGCGTAGAGGTACGGCCGCGGGATCTGCAGGATCTTCACCCAGATGCCGACCAGCGGCAGGTTCAGGACCAGCAGCATCAGGTTGCCCACGTAGAGGCTGGCGATCAGTGCCCAGACCAGGGCGCCCTCGACCTCGAACAGCAGCGGCCCGGGCTGGATGTTGTAGCGCTGGAAAGCCACCAGCATCATCGCCGCCGTCGCCGTCGTCGGAATGCCCAGCGTCAGGAGCGGGACCAGCACGCCGGCCGCGGCCGCGTTGTTGGCCGACTCCGGCCCGGCCACGCCTTCGATGGCGCCGCGCCCGAATTGCTTCTTGCGCGCGCCCCTGGCCAGTTTCTTCTCGGACGCATAGGACAGGAAGGTGGCCACGTCGGCGCCACCGGCCGGCATCGTGCCGATCGGGAAGCCGATGAACGTCCCGCGCAGCCACGGCTTCCAGGACCGCCGCCAGTCCTCCTTCTTCATCCACGACGTCCAGCCGCCGGTCACCGGGATGACCTTGACGGGCCCGTGCCGCAGCCGGGACGCCACGTACAGCGCCTCGCCCAGCGCGAACAGCCCCACGGCCACCAGCACCACGTCGATCCCGTCCGCCAGGAACGGGCTGCCGAAGGTGTAGCGCTGCTGGCCGGTCATCAGGTCCACGCCCATGAACGCCATGAACAGTCCCAGCCCCAGCGAGGCCAGGCCGCGCAGCACCGAGGCGCCCAGCAGCGCGCCGACGGTCAGGAACGCCACGACCATCAGGGCGACATATTCCACCGGACCGATTTGCACGGCGAACGCAGCCACATAGGGCGCCACGAAACTCAGCAGCACCGTGGCGACCGTGCCGGCGATGAAGGAGCCGATTGCCGCCGTCGCCAGCGCCGCGGCACCGCGGCCGGCTTTGGCCATCCGGTTGCCCTCGAGTGCGGTGACGATGGAGGCGGATTCACCGGGCGTGTTCAGCAGGATCGACGTGGTCGAGCCGCCGTACATGCCGCCGTAGTAAATGCCGGCGAAAACGATGATCGCCGCGGTCGGCTCGAGGCTGTAGGTGATCGGCATCAGCAGGGCAACGGTCATCGCCGGCCCGATACCCGGCAGCACGCCCACCGCCGTTCCGACCAGGACGCCGCCCAGGGCGTACAGGAGGTAGATCGGCTGCATCGCCACGGAGAAGCCCTCCAGGAGGGCGTAGAAGTTATCCATTCAGGAACGGCACCCCTTCGAGCACGCCGGCAGGCAGCGAGACGCCGAGGAGCCCGGCGAACGCGAACTGCAGCAGCAGCGCCATGACTACCCCGACCACGGCCGCACGCCACAGCGGCTTGGCGCCGAGCGCCCACGCGGCGCCGACGAACAGCACCGCAGCGGCAACCGGCCAGCCCAGCGGCACGATCAGGAAAATATGAACGACGACGGCGCCCGCCATCTTGGCGACGGTCAGCCAGTCCGTCTTGACATCCGGATCGATGTCTTCGCCCTCTTCGGCCTCGCCGGTGACGCCGCGCAGCAACTGCACGATCAGGCCGGCACCGACGGCCACCAGCAGGCCGGAGACGATGTACGGCAGCGCCCGGGGCCCGATGTCGCTGGCCGCGTCGGGCGTTTCGATCCCCGCCCCGGCCACGAACCCGACGATCCCGATGCTCAGGATCACGGCCGCGAAGATTATTTCTCCGAGCGGCTTGCCCGGGGCGGCAGTGCCGCCCCGGACCGCTCCAGTAGTGGAAGAGGCCATGGTTACTTCACGAGACCGATATCCGTCAGGGTCGCGGTGACTGTCTTGATGTCCTCCGTCAGGAAGCTCTCAAATTCTTCGCCGGCCAGGAACGCGTCGCCCCAGTTGTTGGTGGACAGGGTTTCCTTCCACGCATCGGTGTCGTGCAGTTCGGTCATCAGTGCCGTGAGCTTCTCCGCCTGGGCATCGTCGATAGACCCGGGAGCCACGACGCCGCGCCAGTTGGTGAGCACCACGTCCATGCCCTGCTCCTTCAGCGGCTTGACCTCGGGCAACTGCGGCGCCGCCTCCGGGCCGGAGACCGCCAAGGCGCGCAGCTTGCCGGCCTTGACCTGCTCCGCGTACTCCCCCACGCCGGAGATGCCGGCCGAGACCTTGTTGCCCAGCAGCGCCGCCAGCGATTCCCCGCCACCGGAGTACGGGATGTAGTTCAGGCTGTCGGCGCCGATTCCGGCTTCCTTCAGCATGAGGCCGGCCAGGATGTGGTCGGCGCCGCCGGCGGAGCCGCCGGTGATGGAGACGCCCTTGCCCTTGGCCTTGACGTCGGCGATCAGGTCGTCGATCGTCTGGTACGGCGAGTCGGCGGGAACAACGACGACGAGCGGCTCTTCAGTGAGCCGGGCGATCGGCGTGGTGTCTTCGATCCGGTTTTTCGACTTGTTGGTTTCCACGGCCCCGACCATGACGTACCCCATCACCATCAGGGTGTCCGGGTTCTGTTCGGTGGCCAGCTTCGCCAGCCCGTTGGTGCCGCCGGCGCCGCCGATGTTGACCACCGAGGCGCTGGAAACCAGGTCGTTTTCCTGCAGATCCTTTTGGATGGCGCGGCCGGTCTGGTCCCAGCCGCCGCCCGGGTCTGCCGGGACAATGATGTTGAGCTTGTCGATGCCGGCTTCTTCGGCACCGCCCCCGCCGCCACTAGTGGAGCCGCAGGCTGCCAGGACCAGGGCGGATGCTGCCGCGGCGGCCACCAGGGCCGAGCGGCGTCTCATCGTACGGTCGAGCTTCATGTAGGTTCTTCCTCCTCCAACCGGCGTGATGGGCATCACCATGCCGTGCGCCCCAGCGTAGGGGCCGGCCCGGCGCGCGGGAAGAATGGGGTCATTGTGGCCGTATTGGTCATTGTGGTCACAACCGCGCCCCGCGCCGAGGCACCAGATGACGGCTGCAAAGTGGCGCAGCTAACAGCATGAGAAAATGGTGGTGTGTTCCAATCCCTGTCGCTGCGGACCCAGCTGTTTGTGCTGCAGCTGTCCATCCTGCTCGCCGTCGTGCTGGTGGCCGGCTCGGTCGCCATTTCGATGCAGGAGCAGCAGATCCGCGACGCCTATGAGGGACGGATGATCGGCGTGGCACGTTCGGTGGCGCAACTGCCGTCCATTGTGGACGCCTTCGACGACGAAGACCCCAGCGAGACCATCCAGCCGATCGCCGAGCTCATCGCGCAGTCCACGGGCGTGACCTATGTGGTGGTCACGGACGACCGCGGGATCCGCTACTCACACCCGAACCCGGCATTGATCGGGCAGATGGTTTCCACGGACCCGTCGATCCCGTTGTCCGGCGAGACGTTCGTCGGCAGGCAGACCGGCACGCTGGGCGAGTCGTGGCGGGTGAAGGTGCCCGTCTATGACCGGTCGGGCGGAACCGTGATCGGCACGGCGTCGGTCGGCACCTTGGAATCAACGCTGCGCGATGACCTCAACGACGACTTGCCCGTTCTGCTGGCCTGGCTCATCGCGGCGGCACTGGTCGGATCGGCCGGCGCGATCTACATCTCGCGGCTGGTGTGGCGGCGGATCTATCAGCTCGAGCCGGAGGAGATCGCCGCCCTGCTCGAAACGCGCGACGCGATGCTGCACGGCATCGGCGAGGGCGTGGTCGCCGTCGACGACCGCGGGCGCATCGCCTTGCTCAACGATGAGGCGAAACGCCTCCTGGAGGTCTCCGATGCCGCTTTGGGCCAGCCAGCCACCACCATCCTGGAACCGGAGCTGGCAGCAATGCTCGCGGCCACCGGCGGCGCCGACGAAACGGTCCTCGCCGGCGAACGGGTGCTGCTGGCCCGGGCCAATGCGGCCACCGTGGACTCGCGCCGCGTGGGCAGCGTCCTCATCCTGCGTGACCGCACCGAACTGCACCAGCTGCTGCAGGATTTGGACGGCGCACGGGATGTCACCCAGGCCCTGCGTGCCCAGGCGCACGAATTTTCCAACAAGATGCATGTGATCTCCGGCCTGCTGGAACTGGGCCGCGCGCAGCAGGCGGTGGACTTCATCTCGCGCTCCGGCCACGGCGGGTCGGTGGTGGCGGGCGAACTGGCCCCGGGCATCACGGACCCTGACGCGGCCAGCCTGCTGATGGCCAAGACCACCATCTGCGACGAAAAGGACATCAGGCTGCTCATCGATCCGGCATCCGAGCTCGCCCCGGACGGCACCACCGATGCGGTCACGGTGCTCGGGAACCTGATCGACAACGCCATCGAAGCCGTGGGGATGCAGGGAACCATCACCGTCGCCATCGCCAGCGGCCCGGCCGGCTGCACCATCACGGTCGCCGACGACGGCCCCGGCATCCCGGCGGAGGAATACCACCGCATCTTCGAGCCCGGCGTCTCGGGCAAGGAGGCCGCGCTGCCGGGCAGCCGGGGGTTCGGCCTCGCGCTGGTCAGCCGCGTCGCCGCGCGGCGCGGCGGCAGCGCCCGCGTGGCGGCGTCGGCCTCCGGCGGCGCCGAGTTCACGGTCACGTTCTCGCCCACCCCGCCCAACGCCCGCGCGCAGGGAGTTCCGGTCCCATGAGCCAGATCCGCACGGTCGTCATCGACGACGACAAAGAAGTTGCCGGGGTACACACCGGCTTCCTGCTGGCCCACGGCGCCTTCGACGCCGTGGGTACCGCATACACCGGGGCCGAGGGCCTGGCCATGGTCGCGGCGCTACGGCCCGAACTGGTGCTGCTGGACATCCACCTGCCGGACATGAGCGGCATCGACGTGCTGCGCGCGGTCCGGAACCTTCCCGGCGAACCTGTCGACGTGATCGCGATAACTGCGGCACGCGAACTGGACACGGTGCGGGCCGCGATGGCCGGCGGCGTGCTCCACTACCTCGTCAAGCCGTTCAACGCGCGGGTGCTGATGGAGCGGCTGGACGCCTATGTGGAACACCGCCGGCACATCAGCGGCAGCGACGACTCCGCCGTGCTGGACCAGGACGGCATCGACCGGCTGCTCGCGCCGCAGCTCGATGCCGGCAGGGAGTCCGCCCGGCGGGACGCGGACGGAACGGCCGAAGGCCCGGCGCCCCGCGGCGCC
>NZ_JBNHGE010000051.1:0-17978 GCF_059090935.1 Arthrobacter sp. Y3223166
CCCGTCCCGCGGCGGCGGCAGGCTCCCGTCCCGCGGCGGGGTCCGCTCCGCCGATGACCGTGATGGCGCCGGGCGCTTTGGCCTTCGGAGGTTCCGGTTGCTCCGGCGGCAGGCCGACGGCGGCGTGGCGCTGGTTTTCGGCCTTGGCCGGTTTGCGGGCGGTCAGCTTGGCCTTGACCGTGCTGGCGTACGAATCGACGTATTCCTGGCCGGAGAGCCGCATGATCTCGTACATGATCTCGTCGGTGACCGAACGCTGGATGAACCGGTCGTCTTCCAGCCCCTTGTAGCGGGAGAAGTCCAACGGCTTGCCGATGATGATGCCCACCCGGCGGATGTTGGGGATGCGCCGGCCGATGGGCTGAACCTTGTCCGTGCCGATCATCGCCACCGGGATCACCGGCACGCCGGTGTGCAGCACCAACTTGGCCACGCCGGTCTTGCCGCGGTACAGCTTTCCGTCCGGTGACCGGGTGCCCTCCGGGTAGATGCCCAGCAGGCCGCCGTCCTGCAGCGCGTCCCGTCCCGCCAGCAAGGACGTGGCCGAGGCCGCTCCGCCGGATCGGTCCATCGGAAGCTGGTTGGTCATCCTGAAGAAAGCCGCGGTGAGCTTGCCCTTGGCGCCTTTGCCGGTGAAGTACTCGCTCTTGGCCAGGAACACCACGGGCCGGGGCACCGCGAGGGGCAGGAAAATCGAATCGGAGAAGGAAAGGTGGTTGCTGGCCAGCACCGCGGGGCCGCTGTCGGGAATGTTGTCCAGCCCCTTGACCCATGGCCGGAAGAGTAGCCGGACCACCGGTCCTACGACGATGGTCTTCATGAACCAGTAGAACACGTGTGCCTTTCCGTTCCGCCGCCGCCGGCCGCTTTACCAATACCGCTTGAGACTCTACTCCAGCTTTGGCTTTGCGTGGCTGCGCGGGATGGGGGTGCCGGAGAAAGGAACCGGTCGGCTATTGATGGCCGAACGGCTCCCGTAATGACACGATAGTGCCATGACTTCTGTTGCCGACGGCGTCTTTTCCAGCCCCGGGCACGGCCCGAATTCCCGCGTCGGCGTCGTCCTGCTGCATGGTTTCACCGGTTCCCCGCGCAGTATGCGGGGGTGGGCGGAAAGCCTGGCCGATGCCGGCTTCGGAGTACGGTTGCCGCTGCTGCCCGGTCACGGCACCACGTGGCAGGACTTGGCCACATCCCGTTGGCAAAGCTGGTACGGGGCGGCCGAGCAGGCCTTTTCGGAGCTCGCCCGCGAGCGCAGCCACGTCTTCGTGGCCGGTCTGTCCATGGGCGGAGCGTTGGCGTTGCGGCTGGCCGCGCACCGTCCGGTCTCCGGCGTGCTGCTGGTCAACCCGGGTCTGACCATCGCGGACCGGCGCGCTCCGCTGTCGGGCCTGTTGAAGTATGTCCTGCGGTCGGTGCCGGCCATTGGCAACGACATCAACAAGCCGGGCATGGATGAGGGTGCCTATGAACGCACCCCGGTGGCCGCCGCGCACCAGCTGGGCCAGCTCTTCAAGACTGTCGTGGCCGACCTGCCACGCGTCACTGCTCCTACGCTCGTCTTCCGCTCCGCGGTGGACCACATAGTCCCGGAATCTTCCATGGATGTGCTCCGGCGGCGGATTGGCACGGACCGGCTGGAGGTGGTGCCGCTGGCGGACAGCTATCACGTGGCCACCATGGACCACGACGCCGAGCTGATCTACCGCCGGTCCGCCGAATTCATTCACGCCACTGCGGCCGCGTCTCCGGGGCAGACGGGAGCAACCCATGCCCGGGCATGACCAGGACCGGGACGACGCCGCCTGGCAGGATCTGGTCGCCCGGCTGGAAGAGACAGACTCCGGCAACGCGGACGGCATGCCCCCGGAGCGGCCCGCGGCCGGCAACGGCGGCGATGCCCAGCGCCTGCGCGAGATCTTCGAGAACCGCCTGCCGGAGGTCCCGGCGGATGAAGCGCCGCCCGGGCCGCGGGATTACACCGTCGCGGAACCGGACGACGACGAGGGCTACGTCCCGCCGGAACCTGCCCCGCTGGGCGCCGGCGAGCCGCTGCTGGTGCTGGCCTGGATCGGTGCCGTGGGGGCCCCGCTGGGCCTGCTGCTGACCGCCATGTTCTGGCCGGGCGCCCCCTTCACCGCGGTGCTGGCGCTGGTGGCCCTCTTCGTGGCCTCTGCGGCTTACCTGCTCTTCCGCCTGCCCACGGAACGCGACGGGCACGACGACGGGGCGCGCGTCTAGCGCCGGCCGTGGAATCAGACGGAGGCCCCGCGGGCGAGGTCCGCGGCGCCGATCATCCCCGCCTTCGGTCCCAGGCCGGCCGCTCGAACCTCAGCCACCGGCCGGAACCCGCGACCGGTCAGGTTCCGCTGCAGCGCATGGCGGGCCGGCTCCAACAGCAGGTCACCGGCTTCGCACAGCCCGCCGCCGATCACGAACAGCCCGGGATCCAGCGCCGCGGCAAGATTGGCCAGCCCCAGCCCCAGCCACTCGCCGGCCTCTTCCAGCAGCCGGACGCTGGCGGGGTCGGCGCGTTTCGCCTGATCCGTGACCACCGCGCCGGTGATGTCTGCCACCGTTCCGCCGACGGCCTCCAGCCAACGCTGCGCCACGGGCGAGTTCGCCGCGGCCAACTCCCGGGCCTCCCTGCCCAGGGCGTTGCCCGAGGCGTACTGCTCCCAGCAGCCGCGGTTTCCACACGCGCAGCGGTGCCCGCCGGGCATAATGACCTGGTGCCCGAATTCCCCGGCAACACCCCACCGGCCCCGCTCCAGCCGGCCATCCATCACCATCGCCCCGCCGATGCCGGTGCCCAAGGTGATGCAGACCAGGCGCCGCTCTCCCGTCCCGGCGCCAAAGCGGAACTCCCCCCAGGCGGCGGCGTCGGCGTCGTTGACCACTTTGACGGGCCGGGCCAGCAGCCGCTCCAGGTTGTCCCGCAGCGGTTCATTCCGCCACGCCAGGTGCGGGCTGAACAGAACCGTTCCCCCGGCAAGGTCCATCCACCCCGCCGCTCCGACGCCCACTGCGGCAACGTCGTGCTCGGAAGCCAACTCCCGCACCATCGCCGAGATAAGGTGTTCCACGTGCCGCGGATCGTGTCCCGGCGTGGGACGGACCAGCTCCGCCACTACGCGCCCGGTCCGGTCGACGGCCCCGGCGGCCACCTTGGTGCCGCCGATGTCTATGCCCACCGCCAGGGCGCTGTTCTCCACCCCACCATCTTAGGCAGCCGCTCGCGGCGGGCCTGCCGGGCCAGGGAAGGCCCGACCGTTACCGTTTCGTAGGTTACCTGCCGGTATCCGTTGTGATTTAGGTTATAGGCTAAAAGCACCCTCCGTCAGGGAGGCTATACAGAGCTGGCCACAGCTGAGGAAGTGAGGAGCTATCGTGCGCGAATACAGCGTGCCCGTCCTGGTTGACGTTCCGCGGGAGGCCAATATCGCCGGTCTGGTGGTTGAACAGGCGCAGAAGGCATCGAATCCGGCCCTGTTTTCCCGCAAGGACCCGTCCGGGACGTGGCAGGACATCCGTGCCACTGAGTTCCTCGCGGATGTGACCCGGCTGGCCAAGGGGCTGGTCTCCAGCGGTGTTCAGCCGGGCGACCGGGTGGGCATCATGGCCCGCACCCGCTACGAATGGTCCCTGGTGGACTTCGCCATCTGGTTCGCCGGCGCCGTGTCGGTGCCGATTTATGAGACCTCCTCCCCCAGCCAGATCGCCTGGATCCTCGGCGACTCCGGGGCTGTGGCAGTCTTCGCGGAAAGCGCCTCCCATGAGGCGAAGGTCCGCCAGGCCGCCCTCAACGAAGGCTTGGAGGACCTGAAACACGTGTGGCAATTGGGCGAGGAGTCGCTGGACGCGCTCCGCGCCGCCGGCCGGGAGGTGCCCGACGCCACGGTGGAGGAACGCCGCACGGCGGCGAATCTGGACGATCTGGCCACGATCATCTACACCTCCGGCACCACCGGCCGACCCAAGGGCTGCGAACTCACCCACGGAAATTTCGTGGAGCTGTCCAAGAACGCCGCGGCGGCGCTGCCGGACGTCGCCCACGAGGGCGCGCAGACCATCATGTTCCTGCCGCTGGCCCACGTCTTCGCCCGGTTTATCTCCGTCCTGTGCGTCGCCGCGGGTGCCACCGTGGCGCATACGCCGGACATCAAGAACCTGCTGCCGGATCTGCAAAGCTACCGCCCGACGTTCATCCTGGCTGTCCCGCGGGTGTTCGAAAAGGTCTACAACAACTCCATGCTCAAGGCGGAGGATGCCGGCAAGGGCAAGATCTTCCACGCCGCCGCGGACACGGCCGTCGCCTGGTCCCGGGCCGACGAGGCCGGCAAGGTGCCGCTGATGCTCAAGCTCAAGCACAAGCTCTTCGACAAGCTCGTTTACCACAAGATCCGCGAAGCGATGGGCGGTCGGGTCGAGCACGCGGTCTCCGGCGGCGGCCCGCTGGGCGAACGGCTGGGGCATTTCTTCCACGGCATCGGCCTTCTGGTGCTGGAGGGCTACGGCCTGACCGAAACCACGGCCCCGGTGTCCGTCAACACCCCCAAACTGGTCAAGATCGGTTCGGTCGGGGCTCCGCTGCCCGGAAACGCGGTCAAGATCGCCGACGACGGCGAGATCCTCGCCAAGGGCGTCTGCGTGCTGCGCGGCTACTACAACCGTCCCGACCTCACCTCCGAGGCCTTCGAAGACGGCTGGTTCCGCACCGGAGACATCGGCGAACTGGACGCTGACGGTTTCCTGCGCATCACCGGCCGGAAGAAGGAAATCATCGTCACCGCCAGCGGCAAGAACGTCGTCCCGGCCCTGCTTGAAGACCAGATCCGCGCCGATGCGCTGGTCTCCCAGTGCGTGGTGATCGGCGACAACCGGCCGTTTATCTCCGCGCTCATCACGTTGGACGAGGAGGCCCTGCCCGGCTGGCTGGACCGCCACAACCTGCCGGCCGACACCACCATGGACCAGGCAGCCGACCACGAAGTGGTGAAGGAGGCGGTCCAGTCGCTCATCGACCGCGCCAACCAGACCGTCTCCCAGGCGGAAGGGATTAAGTCCTTCCGGATCATCCCGTCCGACTTCACGGAAGCATCGGGGCACCTGACCCCGTCGCTGAAGATCAAGCGGGCGCAGGTGCTGGCCGATTTCGACGACTACGTGGAGCAGATTTACGCCGGCGTGCGTCAGTAGCTTCGACGAAACAGGCAGGGCCGCGGCTTCCACGCCGCGGCCCTGCCTGTTTCCCCCCGAAGGTTGCCTCGGGCCTACGCCGGGTCGATGACCAGGAGCAGGTCCCCGCCCTGGACCTGTTCGACGGCGGAGACCGCCAGCCGCGTGACGGTGCCTCCGGCGGGAGCGGTGATGCCGGCTTCCATCTTCATGGCCTCGATGGTGGCCACCGTGTCGCCCGCCTTAATGGTGTCGCCGACCTTGGCGAGGACGGTGACGGCGCCGGCGAACGGAGCCGCCACGTGCCCCGGCTGCGCGGGATCAGCCTTCTCGGCGACCTTGACTTCGGATTCCACGCTGGCGTCGCGCACCATCACATTGCGCTGCTGACCGTTGAGCGTGCAGTGCACGGTGCGCATGCCCTTCTCGTCCGGCTCGGAGATGGCCCCGAGCATGGCGATCAGGCGGACGCCCTTCTCAAGCTCGATCACGTGTTCGGTTCCCGGCTGCAGCCCGTACAGGTAGTCCAGCGTGTCCAGCACGGACACGTCGCCGTACATGTCCCGGATCTTCTCAAACTCCTTGGCCGGGCCGGCAAACAGCAGCCGGTTCAGTGCCGCGCGCCGGGTCGCCGAATCCGCGGCCAGCGCCGCCGAGTCCTCGGCCGTCAGCTCCTCGTCGCGCCGCTTGATGGTGCGGCCAGCCAGGGCCTTGGTGCGGAACGGCTCGGGCCAGCCGCCGGGAGGATCGCCCAGCTCGCCGGAGAGGAAGCCAATGACGGAATCGGGGATATCGTACTTCCCGGGATCGGACGCGAACTCCTCCGGATCAACGTTTGCGCCGACCAGCTGGAGGGCCAGGTCGCCCACCACCTTGGACGACGGGGTCACCTTCACCAAGCGGCCCAGGATCTTGTCCGCGGCGGTGTACATGTCCTCGATCGCCTCGAACCTCTCCCCGAGTCCCAGCGCGATGGCCTGCTGCCTCAGGTTGGAGAGCTGGCCGCCCGGAATCTCGTGCGCGTACACGCGGCCGGTCGGCCCCGGCAGCCCCGACTCGAACGGGGCGTAGACGCGGCGGACCGCCTCCCAGTAGGGCTCCAGCGAGCCGACGGCGGCCAGGTCCAGGCCGGTGTCGCGTTCGGTGTGCGCCAGCGCCGCGACGAGCGCCGACATGGGCGGCTGGCTGGTGGTGCCGGCCATGGCCGCGCTGGCGACGTCCACCGCGTCTGCACCGGCATCCACGGCGGCCAGCAGCGTCGCCAGCTGGCCCCCGGCCGTGTCGTGGGTATGCACGTGCACCGGCAGATCGAAGCGCTCGCGCAGCGCCGTGACCAGCTTCGCCGCGGCCGCCGGACGCAACAGGCCGGCCATGTCCTTGATTGCCAGGATATGCGCCCCTGCCTCGACGATCCGCCCGGCCAGCTCCAGGTAGTAGTCCAGCGTGTACAGGTCCTCCGTCGGATCCAGCAGGTCTCCGGTGTAGCAGAGCGCTACTTCGGCCACGGCGGTTCCCGTCTCCCGCACCGCCCGGATTGCCGGCTCCATCTGGGAGACGTCGTTGAGCGCATCGAAGATCCTGAAGATGTCGATGCCGGTGGCGGCAGCTTCCCGGACGAACGCCGTGGTGACTTCCTCCGGGTACGGGGTATAGCCGACGGTGTTCCGCCCGCGCAGCAGCATTTGCAGGCAGATGTTCGGCATCGCCTGGCGCAGCGCCGCCAGGCGCTCCCACGGGTCCTCGCCCAGGAACCGCAGCGCGACATCGTAGGTTGCGCCGCCCCACGCCTCGACCGAGAGCAGCTGCGGGGTGAGGGCCGAAACGGCGGGTGCGGCGTTGAGCAGGTCCTTGGTGCGTACCCGGGTGGCCAGCAGCGACTGGTGGGCGTCACGGAAGGTCGTGTCCGTGACCGCCACGGCTGTCTGGGCCCGCAGCTCGGCCGCAAACTTCTCCGGGCCCAGTTGCTGCAGCCGCTGCCGGGAGCCGGACGCCGGAACGGCCGTCAGGGCACCGGTGGCCTCCAGCGCCTGCCTGGCGGGTTCGGGCAGCTTCTCCACCGGTGCCGTGGACACTGGCAGCTCGCCGTGCGGTTTGTTGACGGTGACGTCCGCCAGCCAGGTCAGCAGCTTGGTCCCGCGGTCCGCCGAGACCCGGGCCTTGAGCAGTTCCGGCCGCTCGTCGATGAACGAGGTGGCGACGTTGCCGGCCAGGAAGTCCGGGTCCTCCAGCACCGCCTGCAGGAACGCGATGTTGGTGGAGACGCCGCGGATGCGGAACTCGGCCAGGGCACGCCGGGCCCGGGCGGCCGCCGTCGCGAAGTCGCGGCCGCGGCAGGTGAGCTTGACCAGCATCGAGTCAAAGTGCGGGCTGATTTCGGCTCCGGTGTAGATGGTGCCGCCGTCCAGCCGGACACCGGCGCCGCCGGCCGACCGGTAGGCGGTAACCTTGCCGACGTCGGGACGGAAGCCGTTGGCCGGGTCCTCGGTGGTAATACGGGACTGCATGGCCGTGCCGTTGACGGACACGGCCTGCTGGGACAGGCCCAGGTCGGCCAGGGTCTCGCCCGCGGCGATGCGCAGTTGGGACTGTACCAGGTCGACGTCGGTGATCTCCTCGGTCACCGTATGCTCTACCTGGATGCGCGGGTTCATCTCAATGAAGACATGCTGCCCGGCCCGTTCACCGACCGTGTCTACCAGGAACTCGACCGTGCCGGCATTGGTGTATCCGAGCGCCTGTGCGAACGTGACCGCGTCCCGGTACAGTGCCTGCCGGATGCCCTCGTCCAGGTTGGGTGCGGGGGCGATTTCGATGACCTTCTGGTGCCGGCGCTGGAGCGAGCAGTCGCGTTCGAAGAGGTGCATGACGTTGCCCTGCCCGTCGGCCAGGATCTGCACCTCGATGTGGCGCGGCCGCAATACGGCCTGTTCAAGGAAAACGGTCGGATCGCCGAAGGCCGTGTCGGCTTCCCGCATGGCAGCCGCGAGTGCGTCCGGGAGATCCTTGCGGTTGTCGACCCGGCGCATGCCGCGCCCGCCACCGCCGGCAACCGCCTTGACGAAGATCGGGAAGCCTATCTCCTCGGCTTCGGCCAGCAACTTCTCCGGATCGGCACTGGGCTCGGTGGACTTCAGCACCGGGATCCCGGCCCGGCGGGCCGCCTGCAGGGCATGGACCTTATGACCCGCGAGCTCCAGCACATCGGCCTTGGGGCCGACGAAGGCGATGCCGGCACCGGCAGCGGCGCGGGCCAGCTCGGGATTCTCGGACAGGAATCCGTAACCCGGGTAGATGGCGTCCGCGCCCGACTCCTTGGCGACCCGAATGATTTCGTTGACGTCGAGGTAAGCCCGGACGGGATGCCCCTGCTCGCCGATCAGATACGCTTCGTCGGCCTTCTGCCGGTGGATCGAGTTGCGGTCTTCATACGGGAAGACAGCCACCGTTTTGGCGCCCAGTTCGTAGGCCGCACGGAATGCCCTGATGGCGATTTCTCCACGGTTGGCTACCAAGATCTTTTCGAACATTTCACTCCTGCATCGTTGCCGGGTCCGGACTTTGGGGGGCGAAGCACCGACCGTCCGGCGCCGGCGCCGGCGGACTCAGTGAGCCAAGTCTCACGGACTGCGAGCCGGGCTGGCAAGCCAGTGTTGCACAGATCACGCGCCGCGGCGGTCCTCACGGGCCGCATGTTACGGCGCAAGCTGCGAAACGCCCCGGCGGCGCGGGTGGCACGGTGTGCTGCGGCGCTCCACTTATGATGAATAGGGTGCCGTGAAGACTTATCCGGCGCAGAAGCCCCACGACTCGATACGTTAGGTTTTGGTTTTTACGTGCAAGTAGTGAGCATCAGCAGCCTCAAGGGCGGGGTCGGCAAGACCTCGGTCACGCTGGGCCTGGCCTCTGCGGCGCTGGCAGCGGGAATCCCCACCCTGGTCATCGACTTGGATCCGCATGCTGACGCGACCACGGGATTAGGCGTCAAGCCGTCCCGCCAGACCGACGTCGGCCGGCTCCTCAAGAACGCGCGCAAGGCCGACCTGCGGGCCAACGTCGCCCCGAGCGGCTGGGTGGCCTCGGCGGATCCCGGCAGCGCGCCGGCTTCCGGCCGGAAGGTTCTCGATGTCGCCATCGGCTCCGCCTACTCCGGCATCTACGACCGGCCCGATTTGAGCCGCCGGGACCTGCGCAGGCTTTCGACCGTGCTCTCCCGCGTGAATGACTACTCGCTGGTGCTCATCGACTGCCCGCCGTCGCTCAACGGGCTGACGCGCATGGCGTGGACGGCGAGCACGCGGGTGCTGCTCGTGGCCGAGCCGAGCCTCTTCTCGGTGGCGGGCACCGAACGCACCATGCGCGCCATCGATTTGTTCCGGGAGGAATTCGCCCCGGACCTGAAGACGGCCGGGGTGGTGGCCAACCGTGTCCGGCCCAGCTCCAACGAACACGGTTACCGGCTGGCCGAAATGAAAACCATGTTCGGCGACCTGCTGCTCTCCCCCACCATCGCCGAGCAGGCGAACTGGCAGCAGATCCAGGGGGCAGCGCATTCCGTCCACCAGTGGCCGGGTGAATCGGCACGGCAGGCGGCCGCGCTTTTCGACGAGCTGCTCAAGAACCTGACCGATTCCGGCCGGATGCGCAGCCGCGCGCTCCGCCGCCAGCCCATCTGACAACAGGTCCCGGACCGGGCGGCGGGTCCGCCCGGGCCGCACCTTACACACGGGATCGCGATACACGGGTTCGCGCCTTTAATCAGCGGGAGGGGCCCCGGTTTCCCGGAGCCCCTCCCGCTGTTATCTCCTGTGTGCGGTCAGCTGATCTTGCGCGCGGCGCGCCGGCGGCTCAGCTCGTCGTCGGGAAAATCCTGTTCCTCTGCGGCATGTTCGCTGGGGAGCTCCGCGAGGCTGCCTTCGACCTCTCGCCACACCCGGCCGACGGCGATGCCGAAGACTCCCTGTCCGCCCTGGACCAGGTCGATGACTTCGTCGGCGGAGGTGCACTCGTACACGCTGGCGCCGTCGCTCATGAGGGTAATCTGGGCCAGATCTTCCACGCCGCGTTCACGCAGGTGGCCAACGGCGGAGCGGATCTGCTGCAGCGAGACGCCGGTGTCGAGCAGTCGCTTGACCACCTTCAGGACCAGGATGTCGCGGAAGCTGTAGAGGCGCTGCGAGCCGGAGCCGGACGCGCCGCGGACGGCAGGTTCCACCAGTCCGGTGCGTGCCCAGTAGTCCAACTGCCGGTAGGTGATGCCGGCTGCCTTGCATGCTGTGGGACCGCGGTAACCGGCGTCCTCGTCCAGCACGGGCAGGTCTTCGGTGAACAGCAAGCCCTGGGCACTTGCGGGTATGGCAGCGCCGGTCTGCAGAGCGTGCGGCATCTCGCCTGCATCACCTTTAGGACTCACGTGAACCCTCCTTGTCGAAGTTCCCTGTGGGGAATGAGCTTCGCAGTCAGCCCAGAGGTCTGGTCTAAGTCTGCCTTGAGATGGCCTGCGGTGCAATGGGAACTGTATGCTTCGACGTTAGAACGGCGGGGGCCGCCGGTCAAAGACGCTGGCCTTTTTGCTGCGGCGTGTCGGATGCCCCGGAGCCGGGCCGGGCGTTTCGGGTGCCGGAACCAAATGCCGGCGACGGCTATTTCTCGAAGTCCTCGGGCTCCACGTCGGCGAGGAATTCCCTGAACTCGCGCAACTGGCTTTCCGCGTTCTCCTGCGCCGGGCCGTCGGATTCCTCGTCGTCGGCCGCTTCGGCGATCTTGACCCCGGCCTCGTCCATTACCTCGTCCGCACAATAGATCGGGCAGGGCACGCGCAGTGCCACCGCGATGGCGTCCGAGGCGCGGGAGCTGACTGTCACCCCGCCGTCAAACACCAGCTCGGCAAAGAAGACGGTGTCCTGGACCGTCACCAGGCGGACTTCGGTGATCCGCCGGCCGAGCACGTCCACGACGTCGCGGAGCAGGTCGTGGGTCATGGGGCGCGGCGGTTTGATGCCCTGCTGGGCGAACGCAATCGCGCTGGCTTCCGGCGCGCCGATCCAGATGGGTATGTGCCGTTCGCCTTCGGTTTCCTTGAGCAGCACCAGCGGCTGGTTCGACGGGAGTTCAATGCGGACTCCGACAACCTCGAGTTCGAGCATGGCTTCTCCGTTCAGCGGTCCATCTGGGCCAGGTGCCCGTGAACCAGCGCCGTATGCAGGTTCAGGCACAGATCGCTGATTTCCTTGGCCGCCTCGGCGGCGCGGGCCCGGGAGGCGACGTCGCGCCGGGACGCCAGCGGGGCCACCGCACGTTCCACCAGCCCGACCTCGCGGTCTGCGGCGGCCCGGAACGGGCGGAGGTGCCGAGGTTCGATGCCATGGCTGCCCAGCTGCCTGCAGGCGCGCACGACCTTGAGTGCGTGTTCGTCGAAACAGGCGTCGTGGGCGTGGATCAGGCCGTAGGCCAGAAGGTCGTCCACGAGTTCCGTGGACGCTCCGCTGGCCTGCAGGAGCTCGGCCCGGGTGAGCGCCCGGCCGCGTCCGTTTAGTTCTGCCGCCAGCGGCTCCGAGACTATCCGGGGGGCCAGGGTCATACCGCCGGGCAGGGCCTCCGGCCGCTCGCCGCGATCGATCGCGTCCAGATAATCCTTGATGACCTTGAGCGGCAGGTACTGGTCGCGTTGCAGGGCCAGCACGAAACGGAGGCGTTCTACGTCCTGGCCGGTGTACTTCCGGTAGCCGGCCGGCGTCCGCTGGGGGCTGATCAGCCCCTTCTCTTCCAGAAACCGGATCTTGGAGGCCGTGATCTGCGGGAAATCCTCCGTCAGCTGTTGCAGCACCTCGCCGATATTGAGGACGCTGCTGCGGTACCCCTCCCGGGACGGCCCGAGGGTGCGCCGCGCTGGCTGGGACCCGGGCACGGGTTAGCCCTGCCCCTTTGCCGCCGTGCCTGCGTAGTAGGTCAGGCGGAACTTGCCAATCTGCACCTCATTGCCTGTCCGCAGCTGCAGGCTGTCCACACGGTCGTTGTTCACGTAGGTGCCGTTGAGGCTGCCGGAGTCCACCACCATGAAGCCGTCGCCGGAGCGGCGGAATTCCGCGTGCTTCCGCGACACCGTGACGTCGTCAAGGAAGATGTCCGCTTCCGGGTGCCGGCCGGCGGTGGTGACGTCCTGGTCCAGCAGGAACCGGGCCCCGGCGTTCGGGCCGTCGTGGGCTATCAGCAGCGCCGACCCGGCCGGCAGCGCGATCACCGATGCTTCCTCTTCGCGGGAGAGCCTCGGTTTGGCGACGTGGGCCAGAGTCTGCGGCGGCAAAAAGATGGATGTGGTTTCCGCGTGCGCCTCCGGGTTCCGGCTGTCGCCGTTCCCGTTATCCGTGGCGTTGCGAGCTTCGCCCACCATCAATAGTTCCTCCCGTAAAAATGTAGCGGCCAACCGGTTCAGGACCGGTTGGCCGTCGAGTGGCTCCGGTAGCTCCTAGCCTACCTGCTGTTCATACTCCGGGGCACTGAGCAAGGTCTCCAGCGCCGCCGGATCCGACAGCTTGACCTCCAGCAGCCACCCCTCCCCGTACGGATCGGAGTTGATCAGGGCCGGGTCGGTTTCCAGGGCGTCGTTGACGGCCGCGACCTCACCGCTGACGGGAGCGTAGATGTCGCTGACGCTCTTGGTCGATTCCACCTCGCCGATGACTTCGTTGGCGGTGATGGAGGAGCCGGCTTCCGGCATCTGCACGTAGACCACATCGCCGAGGGCGTCCTGCGCAAAGTCGGTGATACCCAGGCGCACCGTGCCTTCGGCCTCGGCGGCAGCCACCCACTCATGCTCGGCTGTGTACTTCAGGTCGGCAGGAATATTGCTCATCGGTTGCCTTTCTCGCACCATGGACGGCCAGTTGCTCCGGCAAGGATCCGTTCCCCGCCATCGCTGAAAGTATAGGCATACAGGGCCTTGCACAAGCCAATGGAAAAGGGACCCGGTCCTCGCGGACCGGATCCCTTGCTGTCGGGTTGACAGGATTTGAACCTGCGACCCCTTGACCCCCAGTCAAGTGCGCTACCAAGCTGCGCCACAACCCGAAGTTCCGCCTTCATGCAACCGGCGGAACCACCTCAAATACTGTACAGCATTTTTCCCTGCGTCATGACCACCGGGCGCCACTGCGGGCGGCGGGGCCGGGTCAGTGCTTGCGGGACCGCTTCTCGCGCACCCGCATGCTGACCTCGATCGGGGTGCCTTCAAAGCCGAATGTTTCACGCAGCCGGCGGGCAATGAAGCGGCGGTAGCCGGGGTCCAGGAAACCGGTGGTGAACAGCACGAACTTCGGCGGCCGTGAGGAAGCCTGCGTGCCGAACAGAATGCGCGGCTGCTTGCCGCCGCGTACCGGGTGCGGGTGGGCCGCGACCAGTTCGCCCAGGAAGGCGTTCAGGCGGCCGGTGGGGATGCGTTTGTCCCAGGACTCGAGGGCACGGTCCAGCGCCGGGACCAGCCTGTCCTTGTGCCATCCGGTCTTGGCCGAGATGTTCACCCGGGGCGCCCAGTCCACGTGGGCCAGGTCCTGCTCGATCTCGCGTTCGAGGTACCGGCGGCGGTCGTCGTCCAGCAGGTCCCACTTGTTGAAGGCAAGCACCAGGGCCCGGCCGGAATCGATGGCCAGCTGCAGGATGCGCACGTCCTGCTCGCTGAGCACCTCGTCCACGGCCAGCAGCACGACGGCGACCTCCGCCTTTTCGAGCGCGGCCTGCGTGCGGAGCGAAGCATAGAAGTCCGCGCCTTGCTGCATGTGCACGCGGCGGCGGATCCCGGCCGTGTCAACGAAGCGCCACGTCCGTCCGCCCAGTTCGATCATTTCGTCGACCGGATCGCGGGTGGTGCCGGCGATCGTGTCGACCACTACCCGCTCGCTCCCGGCCAGCTTGTTCAGCAGCGACGATTTGCCCACGTTCGGGCGGCCGATCAGGGCTACCCGCCGCGGGCCTCCCGTGCGCTCGAGTCCCCCGTAGGCAGAGAATTCAGGCAGCACCTCCAGGGCCGCATCGAGCATGTCGGCCGTTCCCCGGCCGTGCAGTGCCGACACGGGATAGGGCTCGCCGAAGCCGAGGCCCCACAGGGCCGCGGCTTCGGCTTCCTGGGCCAGGTCGTCCACCTTGTTGGCCACCAGGATGACCGGTTTCTTCTTGCGGCGCAGCATCTTTACCACGGCCTCATCCGTGGCCGTGGCCCCGACGTTGGCGTCGACGACCAGCAGGACGGCGTCGGCCATGTCCACCGCGATTTCGGCCTGGTCGGCGACGCGGGCGTGGATGCCGCGGGCGTCATGCTCCCAGCCGCCGGTGTCCACCAGGGTGAACGGGCGCCCGTTCCAGTGGGCCGAGTAGGAGACCCGGTCGCGGGTGACGCCGGGGGTGTCTTCGACGACTGCCTCGCGCCGGCCAATGATCCTGTTCACCAGCGTCGACTTGCCCACATTGGGCCGGCCGACGATGGCCAGCACCGGGGCCACCCGGAGCGGTTCGTCGTCGGGGACGGGTTCTCCTGCAGCCGCCAGCAGCGCGGCGTCCTCGTCGTCAAGGTCGTAATCGGCCAGGCCGGCGCGCAGCGACGCGGCGCGCAACTCGGCTTCGTCGTCATCGAGCTCAAGCATGTGCTCGGCGATCTGGTCCTCGCCCGCCGGACGGTATTCCTCGTCGGCCGGCCGATCCGCCGGGGAGGATCCGGGCTGGGTGTCACTCATCGTCTGTTCCTTCTGGGTAGGCAGCAAGCCGGTTGTCGTCGGGGGGCGTGGTTGGCCGGAAGCGGCTGCCCGGTGTTCGCCACGCTGTGCCGGACATAGCCGGACAACTGCCGGCGGATCTCTTCGGCTGCAGTGTCAATTGAAACACGCCCGGACGCCGAGGACCGCCTCCGGCAGGTCTGCGGGGAGCCGAATGCCGCGTGGAAAACGCGGCCGGGGCGAAGGATGGCATCCCGCTGCTCGCCGGTGATCCTGGCGCCGAGGACGGCCACCGGCACCACGGGGGCACCGCTGTTCAACGCCAGCCAGGCCACCCCCGGGCTGACGGCGGCGGCGGGTTCAGTGTGCGGCATGCCGGACGACGGCGAGCACCGCTTCGACGGTTTGTTCGAAATCCAGATCGGACGAATCCACCGTGAAGACGCCGTCGGCGGCCTCGGAAAAGTTCACCACGGTCGAATCCTTGGCGTCGCGGGCCAGCACCTGCTCGTGCAGGTCGGCGTCGCTCTGCGTTCCGCCCAGCTGGAGGCCGCGCCGGCGCAGCCTTGCTTCTTCGCTGGCGGTCAGCAGCAGCCGCACCTCGGCGTCGGGAGCGACGACCGTGGTGATATCTCGACCCTCGGCAACGATCCGACGGCCGGAGTCGGCGATGATCTGCTGCTGGCGCCGGACCAGCTCGGCTCGTGCCCCCAGCGTCGTGGCCACGGCGCTCACGGAGGCGGAGATTGACGGCTTGCGGATTTCGTCGGTGATGTCCGTGGAGCCGATGCGCACGTATTCGTCGTCCGGGTGGGTGCTGATCTGCAGGTCTACGTCCTTGCTGGCCTGTTCGACGGCCGCCGCATCCGCCAGGTCCACACCGGTGTTGACGCAGTACCAGGTCACGGCACGGTACATTGCGCCGGTGTCGAGGTAGGACGCGTGCAGCCGCCGTGCGGTTTCCTTGCTGACGGACGACTTGCCGGAGCCGGACGGCCCGTCGATGGCAACCACCAGCGCCTTGCCCTGCCGGTAACGAGCCATATCCACTTCCGCCGCGCTCATTGCACAACCTTCCATCCACGTGAGGTCAAGTAATCAATTGCTTCGTGCCGCTTGCTGGGCAGCACGGCAAGCTCCGCCAGCCCCACCGGCTGGCCCGCCGAGTGCTCCAGGCGCAGGTCTTCCAGGTTGATGCCCACCTCGCCGATCTCGGTCAGCAGGCGGGCGATTTGGCCCGGCGTGTCGTCGACCAGGACGGTCAGCCACGCGAACGCCTGCGGCGGAGCGCCGTGCTTGCCGGGAATCCGCGCCTGGCCGGCGTTGCCTTCGCTGATCAGCTTGGCCATGTCCAACCGGGAGCCGTCGGCCTCGGGGTGCTCAAGCGTCCTGATCAGCCGTTCCAGGTCTTCGCGGATGCCGTACAGGATGTCCACGAGCCGGGACGCGTTCGCGCCGAGAATCTGCACCCACAACGCCGGGTCGCTGGCCGCAATCCGGGTGACGTCGCGCAGGCCCTGGCCGGAAAGGGACAAGGCATGCGCCGGCGTGTCCTGCAGCCGGCTGGCCAGCAGCGAGGACATCACTTGCGGCAGGTGCGAGATTAACGCCACGGCGGCGTCATGTTCGTCGGCCGACATGTGCGAGACCACCGCGCCCAGGTCGATCGCCAGCGCGTGCGCCGTCTTCACCGCCCCCGGCGAGGACAACTCCGACGGGCACAGGACCCACGGCATCGACGTGAAGAGCTCGCCGCGGGCGGCGACGGGGCCGGATTTTTCCCGCCCCGCCATCGGGTGGGTACCCACGTAGCGGCCCAGGTCCGCCTCCGCCAGGTCCGGGTCCTTGGCCAGCGCCTCGAAGACGGCCGTCTTGACGCTCGCAATATCCACGACGACGGCGTCCGGGTAGTCGCGCAGCGCGCGCGACACGACGGCGGCGGTGACGTCCGGGGGCGCCGCGACGACGACCAACTGGGGCTCCACCCTCTCGCCGGCAGGCAGGATCCGGCCGGCACCGATATCCTGCGCCACGGCCTGGGCCGACGGCGAGGGGTCCGAGAGCAGCACGTCGATGCCGCGGGCACGCAGGCCGAGCCCGATGCTGGCTCCGAGCAGGCCGGTTCCCATCACCAGGACCGGCCCGGACAGGTGGGTTGCCTGCGCGTGTGCCGGGTTCACCGGCTACATCCCCACCAGGGCCAGCAGGTGCCCTGCTTCCTGGCGGCCGAGGGCGCGGATGCTGCCCTGTCGCTGGTCGCCCAGCCGGATGGGGCCGAACTGGATCCGGACGAGCCGTTCCACGGGGTGGCCGACGGCGTCAAACAGCCGCCGCACGACGCGGTTCTTGCCCGAATGCAGCACGACTTCCACCAGGACGTGTCCCGGCGTCGAGTCGACCAGCTTGAACGAATCGACCGAGGACACGCCGTCTTCCAGCTCGATCCCGGATTTCATCCGCGCCCCGACACCGTGCGGCATCGGCCCGCGGACCTGCACCAGATACGTCTTGGGGACCTCGTAGGACGGATGGGTGAGGCGGTTGGCGAGTTCGCCGTCGTTGGTCAACAGCAGCAGGCCTTCGGTGGCCTGGTCCAGCCGCCCCACATGGAACAGCCGCTGGCCCTGCTGCGGCTTGAGGTAGTCGCTGATGCAGGGGCGTCCCTCCGGATCCTCCATGGTGGAGACAACACCCTTTGGCTTGTTGAAGACCAGGTACGTCAGCGTTTCATCCATCTGGACGCGGATGCCGTCCACATGGATGACCGCGCGGGACGGGTCGACGCGCACGCCAAGTTCGCGCACGGTCACGCCGTCCACCTCGACCCGGCCGGCCTGGATCAATTCCTCGCACACCCGCCGGGAGGCCACGCCCGCGCCGGCGAGCACCTTCTGCAGGCGCACGCCCTCGGGATCGTGCAGCTCGGAGGCCGCCCCCGCTCCCGCCCGCGAGGGACGGTCCGGGCGCCTGACCGGTCCGAGGTTCTGGCCGAACCGCTCCCGTCCGAAGGGCCGCGGCCCGGCGGGACGCTGCGGCTGCCCGCCGCGTGACTTGCCGGCGCCGGCCTTGCCCGCAGCCTTGCCGCCGGTCTTGCCGCCGGCC